>DATBIE010000086.1:0-10842 GCA_036557105.1 Terriglobales bacterium | reverse complement strand
GCGCCGAACGAATTTCTGGAACGGCGGTGAATCCGAGGCCGCGCCCGCTTCACATCGCTACGATCCAAACCGATTTGGCACGAACGAGTTTGCTGAGTTTTGCCGGCTCATCGGCGCTCAGCCTTATCTCGCAGCGAATCTGCGCAGTCTGCCCGCAGAACAGTTCTATCGTTGGGTGGAGTACTGCAATTCTCCCGCGGGAAGCACGACGCTTGCCGATGAGCGCGCGGCGGCCGGATTCAAGGAGCCTTTTAATGTGCACTATTGGGGAGTGGGAAATGAGTCGTGGGGCTGCGGAGGAAACTTCACTGCACAGGAGTATGCGATTGAGTACCGCAGGTACACCGCGTGGCTACCAACATATCAGCATCAAGGGCGACGGAATGGGGAACTGTCATTGATTGCTTCGGGTCCAAACGACGACAATTGGGATTGGACGCGTGGCTTTCTGGAAGAGATCGTTCGCAAAGGAAGAGGAGCACTCCTCGGGGTTTACGGACTTGCCTTGCACTATTACGCGTGGAACCTGAGCCGGGGAAAGACCAAAGATTGGTTCCAGGGAAAAGGCGACGCGGTGAACTTTGACGTGGTGGATTGGTACGAGTTGCTGCGCCAGGGTGATGTAATGGAGTCGTTGATCACCGGACATTGGCAGGCCATGTCCGAATTCGATCCCGAGCACCATATCAAGCTTGTAGTAGATGAATGGGGCCCCTGGTATAAGCCGGGCAGCGAGCTTACCCCCGGCGATCAGATCGAGCAGTTACCGACTTTACGGGATGCGGTGTTCAGCGGCATGACGCTGGACACCTTTAACCGTCATCCCGACAAAGTTGCCATGGGGTGCTGCGCGCAGTTGATCAACTGCCTGAACAGCCTCTATCTTGCGCACGAAAATAATTTCTGCGTGACCCCGGTCGGCCATGTGTTCGCGATGTACGCCGATCATCAGGGTGGCCAGAGCATTCGCGCAGAATTTTCGGCACCGAACGTTCATTACGATCGCGACGGCAAACCCGCGAACTTCTGGAGCTTGCACGGTTCTGCCTCGCTGCACGAAAAGGAATTAGTGATCACCGCGGTCAACCCGAATGTGAAGGACGCCGTCGAGGCGCAGGTTGTAGTCCGGGGCGCGAGCATAAAGTCCGGCGAGGCGACCGTGCTCACTGCTTCAGATATTCACGCACGCAACACCTTTGACCAAAGAAACGGAGTTTCGCCGAAATCCGAAAATTTCGAAGCGAAAGGCACGCCGGTCTTTCATTTTCCACCCGCGTCCGTAGCCAAGTTAATCTTGCAACTATCGTGAGAGGCCGCCAGCAGCCGCATTCGTGGATATACTGCTGGAATGGTTCGGTCAATCGTGTCGAGGGTCTTGCCTGTCGCTCTGGCTGCATGTTTTCTTGTTTGTATGTCGGAGTATGTGCGCGCGCAGGAACCCGAAGCTCAAAGTCATCAATCGCAAAGCTCAGTTTCAACCGGAGCCGCCCATCCAGCGGTGCTCGACGCTGAACATCGCCCGATTACTGCTGGCGGATTTGTAGACAACGGCCCGGTAGTGTTTCAGAATGTCGCGGAGAAATCAGGCGTTGCCACCTGGCGGCACGTTATGGGAACGCCAGAGCGCAAGTTCATCCTCGAGACCGTTGGCTCCGGAGTTGGATTGCTCGACTATGACAACGACGGCTGGCTCGATATTTACCTCGTCAACGGTTCTACCTACGACGCAGAAAATGGCAAGGCAACTCCGCCACACGCCGCGCTTTTTCACAACAATCATGACGGAACGTTCACTGATGTTGCGACGAAAGCTGGAGTGACGAATGACCGCTGGGGTTTTGGTGTGGCCGTCGGCGATTACGACAACGATGGCTGGTCCGATCTTTACGTTACTAACTTCGGCAAAAACCGGTTGTACCACAACAATCAGGACGGCACCTTCACCGATGTAGCCGAAAAATCTGGGGTTGCGCTCGGCAACTGGTCAACTGGCGCGACATTTGGCGACTATGATGGCGACGGTCATCTGGATTTATTCGTTGCCGGCTACGTGCACTACGACTTCGCTCACCCACCCATTCCCGGCAGCTCGCAGGTCGCATTCCCTAATTGCGAATTTCGCGGTCTGAAGGTAATGTGCGGCCCGCGAGGTCTTTTGGGCGAACCAGATCATCTCTTCCACAATAATGGTGACGGCACATTCACCGACGTGAGCGTGAAGGCCGGAGTCGCCGACAAAAATGCGTACTACGGATTGACCGCAGTATTCGCCGATTTCAACAATGACGGCAAAGTCGATCTCGCAGTCGCCAATGACTCGACTCCCAACTATCTATACATCAACAAGGGCGACGGAACGTTTGAAGACGACAGCTACGCCTCAGGTTACGCACTGAATGAAAATGGAAAAGAAACCGCATCGATGGGAATCGCGGTCGGCGACTATCTCAACAACGGCTGGCTCGACCTCTACAACACTGTTTTTTCCGACGACTACAATCCGTTGTACAAGAACGAGGGCGACGCGAACTTCACGGATGTGAGTTATCCGGCCGGCATCGCTGAAGTCACGATTCCGTTTCTTGGCTGGGGCGACGGTTTTCTCGACTATGACAACGATGGCTGGAAAGATTTGTTGGCCATCAACGGTCACGTATATCCCGGGGTAGACCAAAGCGATTGGGGGAGCACGTTTGCTCAGCGTCCGCTGCTGTTTCACAATTTAGGAGCAGGCAAGTTTGAAGTGGTCCCTCCAGTGAAAGGAACCGGGCTGGCTGTTGTCGTCATTGGCCGCGGCGCAGCGTTCGGCGATTTATTTAATGATGGGAAAATCGATGTTGTGACTAATACCCTGAATGGGGCGCCCGTTCTCTTGCGCGACGTGAGCCCGGACCACAATCATTGGGTCGACTTGAAACTGATCGGTGGTGGAAAATCTCCACGAGATGCGATTGGAGCAACTGTGTACCTGACCGTCGCTGGAACGCGACAGAGAGGCGATGTCATCAGCGGCGGGAGCTTCGCGTCATCAAACGATCAGCGAATTCATTTCGGGTTGCGAAACTCCACCCGAGTGGAAGCTCTGGAGATCCATTGGCCCGACCGATCTGTACAAAAAACCAAGCTGCCAGGCGAAGTGGATCAGATATACACAGTAGAAGAGGGCAAAGAACCTGTTCCTGTGGTTAACCAGAGATAACTCGATAATCCAGGAGAATGGAGTTTGCGCGATTGCGAACGAAAATGCGTTATCACCCCGATAAATCATGGAGCAGAATTTCCGCCCTCAAGGGCGACATGCGGCCATCCGCCGGTCCAGTCGATACTCGAAAGGTGCAGGTAAGCATCGCCAGTTTTTCCGTCATAGGCATGAAAAACAATAAGGTCGTGATCATCGCCCATTCCATGATCGTTGCCCATCCGAATGGATTCGCCGCCCGGTCCGAACCAGCGATTATTTCCTAACAGAACCGGGGTGCCACCTCCTTCGAGCATCGGGATGCCGGCGGCGTCAACATATGGGCCGGTCACTTTTGACGCTCTGCCGACCATGGTTTTGTAGTTGCTCTTAGTCCCGCGGCAGCAGAGATCAAATGAAACGAAAAGATAAAAATAATCGTCGTGGTGGACAATGAACGGCGCCTCGATGGCCTGCCAGTTACCAGGAAGTCCGGGCGGATTGGGAGGAGGATCCTTCGGCTGCTTGCGGCGGGCGAGGGAATAAAGTTTCGTATCTTTTGAAGAGAGCTTCCCGGTCTCCACATCGACGCGGCGCATTTTTATTCCATCCCAGAAGCTGCCGAACGCCAGCCAGAGTCCGCCCTTGCCGTCCTGCACTAGATTGGGATCAATTGCGTTGTAGTTGTCCTCCGCACGAGATCGCAAAACCAGCCCGCGATCTTCCCAGTGAAAGTCGGGGCTGTGGGGATCGAGGGTCCTGTTGGTGGCCAGTGCAATCCCTGACGTATTTTTACCGAATACAGAAAATGCATAGTAAAGGCGGTATTCGCCATTGAAATAAGAAATGTCTGGCGCCCATAGTTCCCGGGTCTTAGGGCTGTTCTTCTTGATCCACTCAGGTATTCCGGCGAACACATTGCCGCACTTTTTCCATTCGTGCAGATCAGGCGAACAACGCACAGGCAACTCGCCATCGCGGTTCGGGCCGTTCGCTGTGTTGAAGACATACCACGTGTTTCCATCCTTGATAATGGAGGGATCATGAACGTATTCTGTGTCGCCACTAACCGGGATTACCTGGGCCGAGTGCTGGGCGGGCGCTGAAACAGCAGAAAAAACGATGCTGACCAGTAACATTGATACGAAACAGCGATTGGAAGTCATGGCACCTCGTGTTTGCTGGCAACAAGCCTTAGCCTGCATGAAAGTTGCATGGGTGAGGTACAATGTCGAGGAAACGTTTACCGGATTCTAACAAATCCGCAGCTATGGACATTAGAGAAATCGCGAAGCGGGCCAAAGTTTCAACCGCCACCGTCTCTCGCACTATTAATCGCGTTCCAACCGTCGATCGTCAGCTTGCCAAGCGCGTTTGGAAGGTAGTAGAAGAGCTTGGCTATTATCCGAACACACAAGCCAGAGCGCTGGTTTCAGGTAAGACGCGCATCTTCGGACTGATTGTTTCGGAGATTATCAACCCGTTCTTTCCCGAAATTGTCCAATCATTCGAGGACATCGCGGTCCAAAACAATTACGAAATTCTGCTCACCTCAACGGTGCATGATCCGAAGCGCATGGAAATCTCGGTGCGCCGAATGCTTGAGCGCAGGGTGGAAGGCGTCGCGATTCTTACCTTCGGAATGGAAGAAGCCCTGCTTGAAGGCTTGCGTTTCCGGAAGGTCCCGCTCGTGTTCGTTGACGTAGGCCCGCCCGTCCCGCACATAAGCAACATAAAAATAAATTACGCCAGCGGAATCCGCGAGGCTGTGCAGCATCTGGCCGCTTTGCGGCATGAACGGATCGCATTTATCACCGGTCCTTTAAAACTCAAGTCTGCCAAGGCCCGCAAAGACGCATTTGAAGAATCGCTGCGGGAGATCGGTATCGATCCAGATCCGGCGCTGATTATCGAAGGTGACCACACGATGGAAGGAGGAATTCGGGCTTTGGGTCAGCTTGTACGGCGCAAAGGAGACCCAACCGCCATTATGTGCTCCAACGATCTCACTGCGATAGGCGTCATTCGCGAAGCTTATGAATATGGGATTCCGGTTCCCCGCGAACTCTCAGTCATTGGCTTCGACGATGTACGGCTCGCGCAATTCATCACGCCACCGCTTACAACCGTCCGGATGTCGCAAACGGAACTGGCCCGGCTGGCGTTCAAAGCCCTACTTACAGATGTGGAACGCGAAACGCCGACTGAGCATGGGAGCGAATACGTCCTGGACACAGATCTCGTGCTGCGGAAATCCACCGCTCTGGCACGCGCGTCGAACCAATAAACTCTTGAACCGCCAAGAACACGAAGGCCGCAAGAAGGCACCTCGTGGTGGATACTGGAACCTGCGCTGAGCGAATCTGATCCCTCCTGATGGTTTGATCCTGTTTATTTGGTTGAAGTCAGGTCGCGAATTAGCTCTGCTTCGTGCTCGCGATACGGTTTTCCGTCTGGATAAAACACATCGTGAAACCAAATCGGCGGCGGTTGCAGAACGTACGGCTTCTCCCATGAATCCCAGGGAAAGTACGTTTGCGATTTTCCAGCTACCAGCCCCCAATTGATCGCCGCCACATGATGCTCTTTGGCGATAGGCAGGATCGTGTCAAACGTGCTGCCAACCGATCGCGCCATGTATTCGGTGCAGATAATCGGCCGATGGTAGGCTTCCAGCCATCGGACGTGCTTCTCGAAATCTTCCGGCCAATTGTAGTTATGAAATGACAACACATCTGAGTCCTCGAATTGCACGCGGGCGATTGGATCGAGCTTGTCCGGGGATGACCAGTCTCCTTCCCACAGACCACTGGTGAGCGGTTGTGACGGGTGTGCCGATCGCGCCCATTCAAAAACTTTAGGTAAGAGCGCCAACACATATTTCTTTTTATCATGGAGTTCAACTTTGCCATAAGCGCCGCCGTTGGTGTTCGACGGCTCATTCCATACGTCCCAGGCGAGGACACGCTGGTCATTTGCAAATGCACCTACGACGCCTTGCACATAGGCCCGCAATCTGGGTTCCTGGGCGGGATCAGACAGTGCTTTCGCGCCCGGGCTCTGTACCCATCCCGAATTGTGAACGCCGGGAATCGGCGGATGCTGTGGGCCGAGCTTTGGGTACGGGTCCCAGCAGGAATCAAAAAGAACAAAGATAGGACGGATGTGGTGACGGGAGGCGATCGTCAAAAATTCATCGATACGTTTCTGAAATCCCGCCGCATCTTGCTGCCATGGCAGATCGTGCAGAAACACGCGCATGGTGTTCATTCCGATAGCTTCAGCCCAGCCCAGTTCGCGATCGATTTCTTTTGGGTCGAACGTTTCGGCCTGCCACATCTCAAGCTCATTCACTGCTGACGCTGGCAGGAAATTGCTTCCCACGAGCCAAGGCTGATGCGAATACCAATCGTTCGCCTTCGCCTCGGTCCATCGCGGCAAAGATTCCTGCGCGTAAGCCCCTGCTACTAGAAAGGTAACAAGAAAGACTTGAAGCCATCTCATTGTGGATCTCCGAAGATGAATTTTCAGATTGTACGTCCAGCAGGTGTAAAGGCGGCATACGAGCTGGAGCAATCGGAGTATAAATTACTCGATTCAATGCGAGCCGGTAAACGTTTACAAACAGCTCCGAATCAGAGATAATGCCCGTTGCCGTCCTCAAGTTTTTGTTTACTCATTCTAAAAAGGAGCGCCGGCCTGTACAAGGCCGCTGTGAGGGTACTCACCTCACTGGCGTTTGATCGTCTTGGCGGGGCTGTCGCAAGATTAGATCAGCAGTGCTGAAATGCCTACTCGTTCAACCAGACTGCCTGCAAAGTTGCTCCAGAAGCTGCGGAAAGAAGTACTTGAGGCCAATTTGGAGATTGTCCGCCGTGGACTTGTCCTTTATACATTTGGCAACGCGAGCGGGATTTTGCGCGACGAAGGTCTCGTGGTAATTAAGCCGAGCGGTGTTCCCTACGAAAAGCTAAGGCCGGAGCATCTTGTGGTGTCAAATATGAGTGGGAAAATCGTTGCCGGAGACCTGCGGCCATCGTCAGATCTGCCGACTCATATTGTTCTATACAACAATTTTGACAAGATTGGCGGGGTGGTGCACACGCACTCGGAATATGCTACCGCCTGGGCGCAAGCACGGCGCGAAATTCCGTGTTTTGGCACAACGCACGCCGATTATTTTCACGGTCCTGTGCCGGTTACCGAGCCCATGCCGGATGAAGAGATCGCAGGCGAATATGAAAAGAACACGGGCAGCGCAATTGTTCGGGCATTTCGTGGGCGAGACCCGAATGCACACCCCGGAGTTCTGGTTGCGAACCACGGACCATTTGCCTGGGGACCAAGCGTGACCGATGCGGCGCATAACGCGGTGGTCCTGGAGTCGCTGGCGCGGATGGCATACTTCACTGTTGGAATCAATCATCTGGCGGAGCCGGTTGGGCAGACCTTGCATGACCGGCATTTTTTACGTAAACACGGTGGCACAGCTTACTACGGCCAGGCAGGATACAAGAAATGAATTCGAAGAAAATGACCATGGGAGTGATTGTCGGTAACCGGGGATTTTTCCCGGACCACCTTGCCAAGAGCGGGCGGGAGGAAATAATTCGCGCTCTGGACGCGGCAGGAATTGGCGTGGTGATGCTTACGCCCGAGGAAAGCAAGTATGGCGCGGTTGAGACACGAGAAGAGGCGCGGCGTTGCGCGGAATTGTTCAAGAAGAATAGCGACAAGATTGATGGGATTGTTGTCACATTGCCCAATTTCGGCGATGAGCGCGCGATTGCAGACACGCTACGATTGGCTGGTCTGAAAGTTCCCGTACTCGTGCAGGCCACGCCGGATGATCCGAAGAAGATGACGATCGCATCTCGCCGTGACAGTTTTTGCGGAAAAATGTCGGCGTGCAACAACCTGCGGCAATACGGCATTCCTTATTCCATTACTACCTTGCATACAGAAGCCGTGGATTCGGCGGAATTCCGAAAAGACCTGGAGTGGTTTGCGGCTGTTTGTCGCGTGGTGAACGGATTCCGAAACTTGCGTGTGGGCGCGATCGGGGCCCGGCCGGCCGCGTTCAACACTGTCAGATATAGCGAAAAGATTCTGGAAGCAAACGGCATTTCAATCGAGACGCTTGATCTCTCCGAGGTTCTCGGCCGCATTGGCCGCATGAAGGACAGCGACGCCGCAGCGCAGGCGAAACTGGCTGCGATCAAGAAATACGTCGAATCGAAGGATGTCCCTGAAGCGGCTCTCATGAAAATGGCCAAACTGGGAGCAGTGATTGATCAGTGGATGGCCGCGACAGAAGTGCAGATCAGCGCTGTCCAATGCTGGACTTCGCTCGAAGAAAACTTCGGCGTCGTGCCTTGCACGATCATGAGCATGATGAGCAATGAACTGCTCTCGAGCGCCTGCGAAGTGGATATTGCAGGCGTGCTCGGAATGCATGCTCTGCAGCTCGCATCGGGCACTCCGTCCGCTCTGCTCGACTGGAACAACAACTACGGTACCGATCCCAATAAGGCCGTCTGCTTTCATTGCTCGAACCTGCCCAAGCATTTCTTCCGCTCAGTAAAGATGGAATACCAGGAAATCATTGCGGGCACCGTCGGTAAGGACAACACATACGGTACATGCTATGGAATTATCAGGCCGGAAAAGATGAGCTTCGCGCGCTTTTCCACCGACGACACTGCAGGAAAGATGCGCGGTTATGTCGGCGAGGGCCGCTTCACCGATGATCCGCTGAACACGTTCGGCGGCGCCGGCGTTGTGGAAATTCCGAAGATGCAGACGCTGCTGCACTACATCTGCGAAAACGGTTTCGAGCACCACGTGGCGGCGAATCTCTCGACAGTAGCCAGCGCGGTAAACGAGGCTGCCACCCGATATCTGGGTTGGGATACCTACTGGCATGAGAGGTCGCATTCCTAGAATTGAATTTTCAGAAATGAGTCGCTTCTCTCTCTGCGATCTCGCGTTTTCTTAACGATCTCCTCCGTCAAAAGCTTGCGTGGAAGGGTTCGGGAATCTAAAAGCTTTTAACCGCAGAGATCGCGGAGCGCTGAAGCGAGAACGCGGAGGAGACCAGATGGCAATAGTTGCTGGAGTCGATTTCGGGACCCTCAGCGTTCGCGTATCCATTGTGGACAGCGAACGTGGGATGCTAGCCTCCGCGATTTCCGAATACCCACTTCACCGCAAGCGCGAAGATCCCGAATATGCGACCCAGTCGCACGATGACCACATGCGCGCTCTCGCGCAAGCGACCCACGACGCCGTAAAACAAGCAGAGATTTCCGGCGACAAAATCGAGGCCATCGCTCTCGATACGACCGGCTCTTCGGTGATTCCTGTCGGCAGGGATCTGCAGCCACTAGGCGAATACTATTTGTGGTGCGACCACCGGGCAAAGGGCGAAGCTGCGGAGATTACAGCCGCCGCGCACAAGGAAAAGCTTGAAGCGATTGACTGGTGTGGCGGGGTCTATTCCTCGGAGTGGGGGTTCTCAAAGCTTCTGCATTGGTTGCGCCACAACCCCGAGAAGCGCGACAAATTTGTTTCGGCATTCGAGCATTGCGACATGGTTGCCGCGACTCTCTGCGGCATTACTGATGCGAAACAGGTCAAGCGCAGTATTTGCGCCATGGGCCATAAGTGGCTCTGGAATGCCAAGCTCGGCGGCCTGCCTTCGGAAGAGTTCCTGGTCAAAGTTGATCCGCTTTTGGGCGGCGTTCGCGAAAAGTTGCAAGGCGAATACGCCACATCAGAACAAATCGCGGGAAAGTTATCGCCGGAGTGGGCGGCAAAACTTGGCTTGAAGCCGGGAATTCCCGTTCCGGTGGGTGCCTTCGACGCACATTGGGATGCCATCGGTGCGGGCTGCCGCACGGATGACATGGTGAACGTGATCGGGACTTCCACCTGCATCATCGGGATCACGCCTTCGCCGAACCTGGTGCGTGGAGTTTGCGGAGTGGTGCAGGGAAGTGTTCACCCGCAGCGTACTGGAATCGAAGCCGGCCTATCCGCCGTCGGCGATATTTTCAATGCAATCGCCGCGCGGGCAGGAACGGACGTCGCTACGCTGAGCAATGGACTGGAAAAATACCGCGCCGGTCAAACCGGCCTGCTGCGCATGACATGGGACAACGGTGATCGCACGGTGCTGGTAAATCCCAATCTTCGCGGAATCACATTGGGCTGGAACCTGCAGAGCACGGCCCAGGACGAACTCTTTGCAGCAATTGAGGGAACCGCTCTCCACACGCGTGTAATCTTTGACCGTATGTCGAGCAATGGCGTAAAGGTACAGCGCGTCATCAACGCCGGTGGGATCCCCCAGAAGAATGAAGTCCTCAACCGGGTATACGCGAACGTGCTCGGCCGGCCGGTGCTGGTTCCGACGAAGAGTGTGACCAGCCTCGGATCGGCGATTTTTGCCTTCCTCGCGGCAGGGGCCTTCAAGACCATCGAAGAAGCACAGGACAGGATTTGCCCGCCACATAGGGTTTATGAGCCAGATCCCGCAGAGCGGCGGATATACGACGAGCTCTATCGCCTGTTCAGCCGGTTGTATTTCGCATTTGGCGACCCTCGCATGGAAATGGGCGATATCCTTCCCGGCTTGATCCACTCGGCTGAACGCACGCGCG
>DATBIE010000085.1:0-17930 GCA_036557105.1 Terriglobales bacterium | reverse complement strand
ATTGGCTCGCTTCGCAAGCAGCGTGCGGGAATACAGGTTTTCCTGCTCGCCTACGACAACCTGGTGCGCATCGCCCTTGATCTGCAAGACGTACAACGGCGATCCGGTCGCGACGCCAAGCCCCTTGCGCTGGCCAACAGTGAAATTGTGAATGCCAGAGTGCTCGCCGATAACCCGGCCATCGGTGGTAACCAACTCTCCGGCAGTGTCTGGCAGCGCATCCCCCTGCTCGGCAAGGTAGGCATCGAGGAACTTCTTGTAGTCTCCACCGGGGACGAAGCAGATTTCCTGCGAGTCGGGCTTCTCGGCAAGAGCCAGGCCATACTTGCGAGCAAGCTCGCGCACTTCGGGCTTGCTCATTCCTCCGAGCGGAAACAGGGTGCGGCTGAGCTGCTCCTGCGTCAGGCCGAAAAGGAAGTAGGTCTGATCCTTCGCGCGGTCAGTTGGCCGCTTAAGCAGCCAGCGATCACGTCCTGTATCGAACTCAACACGCGCGTAGTGGCCTGTCGCAACGGCATCCGCACCAATTTGCTGAGCGACCGTCAGCAACTGATCGAACTTCAGGTGATTGTTGCAAAGGCTGCACGGAATGGGGGTACGGCCGGATAGATACTCCTGAACGAACGGGCGGACCACATCACGTTCAAACCGGTCCTCATGATTGATTACGTAATAAGGAATGCCGATGGTCTCCGCTACTCGGCGGGCATCGTAGACATCATCAAGCGAGCAGCACCGTCCCTGCACATGCTCGGGCATCCCTTCGTGCCCTGCCAAACGGCGCTGGTTCCAGAGCTGCATCGTCAAGCCGACAACGTTGTAGCCCTCAGCATGCAGCATGGCCGCAACGGTCGAAGAGTCAACTCCTCCCGACATGGCGACGGCGATGGTGTTGTAAATCGGCATTCAGCTCCAGCAAAAAACATTGACGGACGTGCGAGGATCTCCGTACCGAACAGATTTCAATTGTACTTGTAGATAAGGACGAGTGTGGATGGCCACCTATACAGTCTGCGCATTTTTGTGATAAAGCGGCGAAAGCTCCCGCAATCGCCCAACTGACGCTGGAACAAGCTGGATGGCAAACTCCACATCCTCGGCTGTGTTCTGCTTGCCTAGGCTAAAGCGGATGCTGGCGCGGGCGCGGTCGGGACGCAAGCCCATGGCGGTGAGCACATGCGAAGGCTCGATTGCGCCAGAGGAGCAGGCGGCTCCGGTTGAAACTGCGAGTCCCTTCAAATCAAGCGCAATGATCAGGGCTTCACCTTCGATGTAGTCGAAATAGATGTTGGTCGTATTCGGGACCCGCTGCGCGCCTGAGCCGTTCACGCCCGTCGCCTCAACGCCTTTCAAGATTTCAGACTCCAGATGATCGCGCGAGGCAGCCATCGCGCGATCTTCTCCAGCAGCGAATGACTTCATGGCCAACTCAGCCGCCTTACCAAGCCCAACAATGCCGGGCACATTCTCGGTTCCAGCGCGACGCGAGCGTTCATGATTTCCACCGAAGAATCGCGGCTCAAGAGTTGTTCCCTTGCGCACGTACAGCGCACCCACACCTTGCGGAGAGTGGAATTTGTGTCCGGAGATCGACAGCAGGTCGCAGCCGATTTCCTTTACGCGAATCGGTACCTTCGACGCGGCTTGCACCGCATCAGTGTGAAAGTACACCTCGGATTCGCCGCAAATCTTTCCGATCTCCGTAACCGGCTGTAACACTCCAGTCTCATTATTGGCCATCATGATTGTGACCAGCTTGGTATTCGCCCGGAGAGCGCGGCGCACATCACCCGGATCGACGAGGCACTGGCCATCCACGGGGACATAAGTCACATCAATTCCCTTTTCTTGTAAGTGCTTGCAGGAGTTGAGCACGGCGTGGTGCTCAATGGTCGAAGTGATTAAATGGTCGCCGGGGCGAACTAGTCCAAAAATCGCAAGATTATCAGCCTCAGTGCCACCGCTCGTAAAAACCACCTCCGCAGGACGGCAGCCGAGTAGCGTTGCTACAGCCTCCCTCGCGCGCTCAACTGCAGCGCGAGTCTCCTGTCCATGATGGTGGATTGAAGACGCATTTCCAAAATGCTCGCCAAAATACGGCCGCATTGCCTCGAACACTTCGGGCAGTACGGGTGTAGTGGCGTTATTGTCGAGATAAGACCGCCGCATACTTTAATTGTATTCTCCGGATGGAAAAGGGCACCACTCCTACAGCTACCCCCGCAAAGGATCGCCGGAGGTTGCCGAACTGCATCTGCTGTTCAATTCCAGCTCACAAAGGTCTGCTCTGGAGACATTATTCAAACGAACAAGTTACACGTCCGAGTCGTTCAAGTGACATTCCTGAGCAGGTAGTTGGTTACGGTCGCCATAACCCTCGTGCCTCGCTTCCGGTCGCGGTTTGTGTGCACGGCGGAATCCCTCCCCAAATAGGAGCAGTTTATGAAAGACCTACTCGAACGTGCGCCGAATCCAGTTGATCGACGATCATTCATAAAGAGGAGCTTTGCAACCGCAGGAACAGCTACGGTCGGAGCAGCCGTTCTGACGCATGCTTCGCCGCTGCTGGCAGACAGAGATGACCGAGATGACCCAGACCGAAGCGGCAGGCTAACGCGAGGCGATGCCGCGATCCTCAGGTTCGCAGCCGCCGCGGAAATCCTGGAAACCGACTTCTGGGTACAGTACAACGAACTCGCTGGGATTCAGGACAGTGAAGTACCGGGCGGAACCGGGAATCCAGACTACATGGCGAAGTTCGTATCAGTTGATGACGATTTTCCCCAATACATTCACGACAACACTGACGACGAATTCACCCACCAGAATTTCTTAAATCATTACCTGATCTCCAAAGGCGCGGATCCGATCAACCTCGAGAGGTTCCGAACTCTGCCGGGCAGCACCGCAACCGGATCAAGCGGAAAATTGCGACTCACAAACCTGATGCAACTCACACTGGATACCAGTTGGTACACACGCTACCGAAGCAGCCGACATAATCCCGATCTTGATCCGAATTTTGCCTTTCCTCAAGCTGTGCCGGACCTGTCCAAAGGTCAGTTCACGGCAATCCCGAGGTCCGATGCCGACCTTACGCCCGACGACCATCTTCAGGCGATCGTCAACACGGCAATATGGCACATGCCGACAATCGAGCAAGGCGGTAACAGCCTATATCCAGCTATGGCACAGAGGGCGACCAGCGTTGAAACACTACGAATTCTGATCAGCATTGGTCCGACGGAGACAATGCATTTTCAGACTTGGTCGGATTTGGCAGGTGACGCGCCTCCGATTACAGATTCACAAAGTGGGCTGACTTTCCCAGATCTGAACTCGCCGCCATTTGGAGGCGCGACCTTCCAGACAAGCTTGATCATGCCCGAGCCCTGCCCCTTTCTCAGTCGGAGGCTCCCGCGGTGTTCGGTGATCCGGCCGACCGAGACGAGGCATGCGGCGATGGGAGTTCTGAAGTTCCTGACGGATATGGGCCTCTTCATTGGGCAATCAATGGAGTTTTTCCGGGTCATGCGCGATTTGGCAGAGGATGCCGATGCTGCACGCCGTGGGGGCGATAGCAGTCGTCGGTAACCCTAGGGGTGCCGGGACCAACGGAGGATCTTTGAGGCTGCTGTTCTGGACCGTGAATTCTGCGGAGGAAATCTCAGGAGAGGGCGGCAACTACATCTTCTGCTAGCATCGTCTAAGTCAGTTGTCTTTCGCACAAAATCCTGCAAGTTAGGAGTTGAACTGTGCTCACTGAGCTGCTCTCCCGGTGGCCGCTGATTCAGCAGATCAAAACTGGAGCGAACGGCAACGGCATCGAGTCGATGTCGGAGCGCACACGCAATCTTCGCCCAAAGACGGACGGAGCAGACGTTGCGCGCTCGATTTGTCCCTACTGCGGTGTCGGCTGCGGGCAGTTGGTCTACCACAAAGAAGGCAAGCTGATTTCGATTGAAGGCGATCCCGAATCGCCGATCTCCCGTGGGAGGCTTTGTCCCAAAGGCGCGGACACATTCGAGCTGCACACACATCCCGCCCGCTTGCAGAAAGTAAAGTATCGCCGGCCATATTCGACAAAATGGGAAGAACTGGAGCTTGAGACCGCGATGGACATGGTCGCCGATCGCCTGTGGGAATCTCGCGAGCGCACTTTCCAGGAGAAAAAAGATGGCGAGGTCCTGATGCAGACCAAAGCCATCGGACACCTCGGCGGCGCCACCCTCGACATCGAAGAAAATTATTTGATCAAAAAACTTTTCACCGCCGGCCTGGGCATGGTCTGTATTTCCAACCAGGCCCGTATATGACACTCCTCCACCGTTCCGGGTCTCGGGACGAGTTTTGGAAGGGGCGGGGCGACGACTGCGCAACAAGACCTGAGTAACGCGGATGCGATCCTGATCATGGGATCGTCGATGGCGGAGAACCATCCCGTCGGCTTTCAGTGGGTGATGGAAGCGCGAGAACGCGGCGCGAAGATCATTCATGTGGACCCGCGGTTCACGCGCACTTCGGCGATGGCGGACGTTTGGATTCCGCTGCGTGCGGGCAGCGACATTATTTTCCTCGGCGCCTTGATTAATTACGTCCTCACGAACAACAAAGAGTTTCGCGAGTACGTGGTCAACTACACGAATGCGCCGATCTTGCTGCGCGATGATTTCAGAGACACGGAAGATTTGGACGGACTGTTCTCCGGATGGGACACGGAGAAAAAGAAGTATGACCCGGAGAGCTGGCTTTATCGCGGCGCGCCGGTAAAGGGCGGAAATGGGAGCAAACCGGGGCACTCTAGCGCTGGCGGCGGTCACGGGAAAGATCGCGGGGGCGAAGCACAGGAAGCGAACAAATTTGAGTGGGACACATCGCTCGAAGATCCGCGATGTGTATTTCAAGTGTTGAAGCGCCACTTTGCCCGGTACACGCCAAAAATGGTGGAGCGATATTGCGGTGTTTCGAAAGATGTTTTTCTGAAGACCGCTGAGATTTTTACTTCTGCATCGGGTCCGGAGAAGACCGGGGCGATCTGCTACGCGGTAGGGTGGACGCAACATTCAAAAGGCGTGCAGATCATTCGTTCGGCTGCGATTCTTCAATTGTTATTGGGGAATATTGGACGCCCAGGCGGAGGAATACTCGCGCTGCGCGGGCACGCATCGATCCAGGGATCAACCGATGTGCCGACGCTGTACGACATCTTGCCGGGATACCTCCCCATGCCATTCTTTGAGGCTGATTCAAATGATTTGAAGAGCTATTTCAAAAAGCACAAGCCTTCGACAGGACTGTGGGCCAACTTTGATGCCTACTTCGTCAGCCTCATGAAGGCGTACTACGGAGAGGCTGCGACCAAACAGAACGAGTGGGGATTCGACTGGCTGCCCCGGGTCACCGGCGATCACTCACATTTCGGCTACTGGCTCGAAATGCGGGACGGGAAGATGGAAGGGCTCTTTGTGATGGGACAGAATCCGGCCGTCGGAGCGTCGAACGGGAAGCTCGAGCGTACGGCGCTTTCCAAGCTGAAGTGGCTGGTCGTGCGCGATATGGTGGAGACCGAGACCGCGTCGTTCTGGTTGGATTCCCCCGAGGTGAAGCGCGGAGAATTGGATCCGAAGACGATCGCGACGGAAGTATTTCTCTTCCCTGCCGCGGGAACGGCGGAGAAAGCTGGCACATTTACAAATACGCAGCGGCTTCTGCAATTCCGTGAAAAGGCGATCGATCCTCCAGGTGATGCGCGGAGTGAAACATGGTTCATGTATCACCTGGGACGGCGTATCAAGACGAAGGCGAAAGGCGATACGCGAGAGCGGAATGCCGGGCTGAATGCGCTGACGTGGGATTATCCGTTGCGGGGGAAACACAGGGAGCCAGATGCAGAAATTGTGCTGCAGGAGATTAACGGGTGGGAGCTGAAGGAAAATCAAAACCAAAAGCAAAAGATTGAACCACAGCGGGCGCTGAGTAGCACAGAGGAAAAACACAGAGGGAAGCTGCTCGCGCACCTACAGGATCTGAAAAAGGATGGATCGACTGCATGCGGCGCGTGGATTTACTGCGGCGTGTTCCCGGAAGAACGACGCAATCGCGCAAAGGAACGGAAGCCGAAAGATCTGCTCGGCCACGGGTGGGGGTTCGCATGGCCCAACGACTGCCGCATCATTTATAACCGCGCGTCGGCAAGACCGGATGGAACTCCGTGGAGCGAACGAAAGAAATTGGTGTGGTGGGACACTGCGAAAAAAGAGTGGGGCGGGTTGGACAACGCAGATTTCCAGAAGGACCTTGCGCCGGACACTCCGGACAACCTGGAAAAAGGCAAGGGAGTGAAAGCGCTCGGTGGTGCGCGGCCGTTCACGCTACATCCCGATGGTGTGGGGTGGATGTATGTTGCGAGCGGATTGAAAGATGGACCGCTACCCACGCACTATGAGGCGCTCGAATCCCTGATTCACAACCCTTTTTATCAGCAGCAGGACAACCCAGCGGCGCAAAAGAAAGAACGACCCGACAATCCTTATGCGAAATCCCCCGGTGATCCGAAATATCCATTCGTGCTGACTACATATCGGTTGACTGAGCAGCACACGGCCGGCGGAATGACGCGAACTCTTTCTCATCTGGCTGAGCTTCAGCCGGAACTGTTCACCGAAGTTTCTCCGGAGTTGGCCGGGGAAATCGGATTGAAACATGGCGATTGGGCGACGATTTCAACTCCGCGCGCCGAGGTTGAAGCACGAGTGGCAATCACGCGCAGGATGCGTCCGGTGTGGATCGATGGAAAGAGAATTCATCAGGTCGGACTTCCATATCACTGGGGATATAAAGGGATGGCCAAGGGCGACGTTGTAAATGATTTGCTGGTAGTGAGCGAAGAGCCAAACGTGAGGATTATGGAGACGAAGGCACTGGTGTGTAATGTGAGGGCGGGAAGAAGAGATCGCAAAGAGCGCCGAGAAGAGATGGCGTTGTGAACTAACTAAAAAGAGCTTTTACCACGAAGGGCGCGAAGGTACACGAAGGAAGAACATGGCAACAACAGCGTTTCTGACAGATTCGACCTTGTGCATCGGGTGCAAGGCCTGTGAGGTGGCGTGCAAGGAGTGGAATGGTGTTGGCGAAGATGGTCTGAACTGGAGCGGGTACTCCTACGACAATACTGGAGCGGTAGGCGCGCAAACCTGGCGGCACGTGAAATTCGTGGAGCAGGCTCCAGAGCCGGGACTCGGCGGAAACGCCCCGGAGTTGAATGCGTGGTCGTTTTCTTCGGATGTTTGTAAGCACTGCGAGAAGGCCGGCTGCCTGGAAGCATGCCCGACCGGCGCGATCGTCCGCACAGAGTTTGGCGGTGTCTTCGTTCAGCCGGATGTCTGCAACGGTTGTGGATATTGCGTGGTGGCGTGTCCCTTTGGAGTGGTGGAAAGAAACGAACAGGACGGGCGCGCATTTAAATGCACGTTCTGTTATGACCGGCAAAAAGTCGGGCTGACCCCGGCATGCGCCAAGGCCTGTCCCACCGAATCCATTCAGTTCGGAGAAATTGGGAAACTGCGGAGAGATGCCGAGAAGCGGATTGCGCAGCTCAAATCGCGCGGAATGGAAGATGCTCAGTTCTATGATGCAGCCGATACCAGCGTGGGCGGAACGCACGCGATGTTCATTGTGCGTGGCGACCTACGGCAGTACAACTTGCCGCCGAAACCGGAAGTACCGACGGTGTATTTGAAGAAGGCGTGGCGAGGATCTGCAATTGGCGCGTTGATGTTGTTAGGTGGAGCGTTGGCGGCATTTATGGCGGACGGAAAAAGTGGTCGCACCTCGTGAAAAACATGATTGAACTCGAAAAAGCAGGTTCCTCGACTGCGAAGATCATTCGCACAGCGAATGATCTTCTTCGCTCGGAATGACAGAGAGTAAGAACTGGAATGAGTGACAGTGCACGAATACCGCCGCGGGTTCCGAATGAAGGCAGCGAGCGGCGATTATTTGAAATACGGCGCGAAGCCGAGATCTCTGGCAAGGTGGCAGCACAAGGCGTGCGTCCAGGTGGAGCGCCGTTTCCTATGGCGACGCCAGAAACCGGATATTACGGGATTCCTTTACTGAAGCAGCCTCCGTGGACTTGGGAAATTCCACTGTACTTCTTCGTTGGCGGCGCGGCTGGTGCAGCTGCTGTTGTGGGGTCGGTGGCAAGTTATACCGGAGCAGACCGAAAGCTGGTGCGAGATGCGCGATGGATTGCGGCTGCCGGGTCGGTCATTTCACCGGCACTGTTGATCGCCGATCTGGGACGGCCATCACGCTTCTTGAATATGATGCGCGTGTTCAAGCCGCAAAGCCCGATGTCAATGGGCGTGTGGACGCTCTTGGGATTCTCTGCAGGAGCTTCAGCAGCAGCATTCGCGCAGTTTCTGAGTGACCGCTACGGCGCTTCGTTCCCTGTGCGCGTGATTGAACATGCAGGACAGGCCGCTTCGATGGTGTTCGGGCTTCCCTTCTCTAATTACACTGGCGTGCTGATTGGAGCTACCGCGATCCCCATCTGGAATGAGAATGCCGCCGATCTTCCGATTCATTTCGGAATGTCTGGATTGTCTGCGGCAGTCGGAATGCTCGAACTGATGGGCAATAGCAAGAGTCGCGCACTGCAAGCGTTGGGGATTGGCGCGGCACTGTTCGAATGTTGGGAAGGATTCAAAATTGAGTCGCAGCGAAAGCCGACTCTCGACCCGTTAAGGCACGGCGGAAGCGGAATGGTTACACGCGCGGGAGGACTGCTTTCCGGCCCTGTCCCAATGCTCTTGCGGTTCTTCAGTTTGTTCTCGGAAGAACGATCCTTTCGAAAAGCAGCGGCCATCTCAGCCATTGCTGGATCATTGCTGACGCGAATCGCCTGGATCTATGCTGGGCATGAATCGGCGAAGGATTGGCGAATTCCGTTGGGAATTTCTGAAAAATAGTAATGCGAGCGCGCCACAAAAGCTGGGAGGCCGTATCGCAAGCCCTTCCCTTCCTCTCCAGATTTTCTTGAAGACATAGCTCAATTGCAATAGGACGATCTCAGGCGCTTGTAACAGTTCGGTCAGATCTCGATCTCAATACAACTACAGGATGCGAGCTGCGCATCGCACAAGCTACCTCAAGTTTCACTACGGGCCAGATTGCATTTCCCGACAAGATCATAGTTGTTTGGGCAACTAGAAAAGAGAAAGTTTAATGTCCTCTCATGTACGCCTCTCTCGAACGAAAACCCCACGACCAAGCTTGCCCCCAACCGCCTACTTGCGAAGTTGGTCGCGAATCTTGAGCGGCTCCAGCCCGTTACTCTCGATTGAAATTACACGCGAATGCCCGCTGAGTTGTCCGGGATGTTACGCATATGGCCAAGACCACCTGGGAGGAGAAAAGACACTTCGTGAATTGAGCGATTTTCATGGCGAGAGGCTGGTGCAAGGAGTGCTCGCGGTTGTGCGGCGGCATCGGCCGCTTCACGTCTCACTGGTTGGCGGAGAACCGATGATGCGGCATCGGGAGTTGGATCAAATCATTCCTGCTCTGAATGACATGGGTATTTTTTCGATGCTGGTGACCAGCGGGGTAATTCCTATTCCTGCACATTGGATGAAGTTCCCGCGATTTCGCGTCACGGTTTCAGTGGATGGCCTGCCCGAGCATCACAACGAGCGCCGCAAGCCGGCGACATACGACAAAATATTGAGAAATATTGCGGGGCGCTCAGTTAATGTGCACTGGGTCATTACGCGCCCCATGCTTGAACGGGCATCCTATCTGGAAGAATATGTCGCATTCTGGAGCGCGCGGCCGGAGGTGGACCACATCTGGGTAAGCCTTTACACGCCGCAAATAGGTGAGCAAAGCCCGGAGCGACTGACGCAGGAGAACCGCGAGTTCATTGCAGCCACGCTGCCGAGAGTGCGGAAGAAATATCCGAAGCTGCTGGTGCCTGACGGCGTGGCCCGGGCATTTATCACGCCGCCGCAAAGCCCGAGCGAATGCCTGTTTGCGAAGATGTCGATTAACTACTCCGCCGACTTGCAGACCCAGGTCGAGCCTTGTGTATTCGGCGGAAACCCGGACTGTTCGCAGTGTGGATGCAGCATCAGCAGCACATTGCATTGGGTGAAGGACGTACGCGTTGCAGGACCGGTGCGTGTCGGGCACCTCGTTCGCCTATCATTGAAGACCGGAAAAGCTGTTAACCGAATCAAACGGAATTTCAGCGCTCCTTTAAGGTGGGAAGGAACAAACCTGCCGTCTGAAGTCAGCCGGGCCGAAGGAAATGCGAGCGAGCGGCTGGTGCAAATTGAAACGGAAAGGCAAGAAGAAGAATCAGAAGTGACGATCAAGTGAACTTGCAGTTACTGGAATTGGGCGGTCGGTAGCGAAATCATCGCGAGCTCGATGTGTAATACCCGGTGCGGTGACGGGCCTTATAGTTTGCGGCTTGGGGCGCGCCGGTAAGCTTCACATCGATTGTGCGAAAGTCTGAGTTAGCCAGGCGCCGCGTAGGATAGTAAGCGAGAAGATATTGCGTGCGCAGTTCGTCGCTGATCGCTCGAAAGGCAGCGTCGAGCTGTGCGATCGATGACGCATAATAGTACTTTCCGCCCGTATCTTGCGAAAGCTGAATCAGCGCGTGCTCACCGCCGGTGTCGCGTCCCGCACTGGATTCAACGGGGACATCGATAATGCTATAGACAATAGCTTCCGCCTCCTGTGCTTCGCGAAGCGCTTGGTGATAACTCACATCGCTAACCGTGTCGCCGCCATCGGTAATAACCAAGAAAACTTTTCTTCCCTGCCGGTTTTCCAGGGCCTGCGCGCCAAGAAATACTGCATCATAAAGTGCTGTTGCAGAACCAGTGTGTACGCGATCGATTCCGCGGTCGATGACTCTGAGATCAGAGGTGAACGGAACGTCTTGAGTGACGACTTCGCTGAAGTCGTAGAGCGACAGCGCATCGATAGGGCGAATGATGGTGCTCGCGAAGCGGCGGGCCGAGGCGAGCTCGAGGCGCAGATCTTTGCGCGTGCTAAGGCTGGTGTCAATGCTGAGCACGATGGAGAGAGGCAGTTCGGATTCTTTTGCAAAAACGGAAATTTTCTGCGGATTGCCGTCTTCAAATATTTCGAAATTGTCCTTACTGAGGTTACCGACCGGGGCTCCATTCTCGTCGGTCACCGTGACGAAAACATTCACAAGTTTTACATCGACTTTGATGGCCGTACTGTCATCGGTAGAGGACGCCGAAGCGGATGACCTGGCCCAGGGCGGCTTGGGTACACTCGAAGTCTGTGCGTGACACACGGACGCGGCCAGTAACGCGATAAAAGCGAGCAGCTTCATTTCCGGGCTATTGGGTTGGATGCAGAGTTCTTTGTACGGCTGCTTGGGTCTGATTTGTGTATGGGCGAGGTTGATTGCACAATATCTGAACCTTTGACGGGCGGGGACCCTTCGACTTCGCTCAGGGCAGGCGCCCGTCGCCCCACGTTACCCTTTGCTGGAAGCTCTGCCGGAAAGGATTCGCCGTCAGCCCAAACCGCGCCGTCTTCGAAGTACTCCTTTTTCCAGATAGGCACTGTGCGCTTGAGTGTATCGATGAGCCACCGGCAAGCGTCGAAGGCTGCGGCACGGTGAGCGGAGAAGACCGCGATTAGCACGCTGCTCTCTCCAATCTCAAGGCGCCCCAAACGATGTACCAGGGCCACATTGCGAATCGCAAACTGCCGCCGGGCATCGGACACGAGTTCCTGGAGTTTGCGGAGCGCCATTGGCTCGTACGCTTCGTAGTCCAGGTAGAGCGTTTGTCGGCCTCTGCTATTGTCGCGAACAATGCCGTCAAACATCACAATGGCACCGTCCTGGGGCCGCTCAAGTCTGGGCACAATATCGTGAGGCACGATGCGCTCGCGCGTGATACGAACCCAAGCCGCTTCTTCGGAGCCGCCGCTGACTGGCGGCAAAAGCGCAACTTCGTCGCCGTCAGTCAAGCGATCTTCGGGCCTTGCGTATTCCTGGTTGACCGAAATCGCGATGGAATCAAAGATCCCGTTTCGCGGCGTGAGGCGCTGCTGGTAGTAACTAACTACGTCGCGGGCAAGCGCGTTTTCAGGTAACGAGAGAAGATCGGAGCTGCGGCCAACGAGGTCTTTCAGCACTCCGAAGAATAGTACCCGTACCTGCATGAAGGTAGTTTAGCGCGATTGATTGCTGCGTCACTGACATCAGTCAGCGAGACTGGTCTTGCGGCGAAACTTTGCACATTAAAAAAGAGCCAGCCTGGGCTGGCTCTCGGAAATATCACCTTTCTTAGTGTCTGTTCCTGCCTTGTTGAGGCCGATCATTCTTTGAAGCCCGGTCGTTGTGGGAAGCAGGAGCGTGCTTTTCATGAGGAGGCTGGGCCGCTCGAGCTTGAGGCCGCGGATTGCTGCGTTCATTGTCGTGCTGCGAAGGTGGCTGTGGCTGATGCTGAGGCTGAGGGCGCGACTCCGGCTGACGCGAAGGCTGCGGACGAGTTTCCGGCTGACGCGGGGCAGGCTGTTGATGTACTTCCGGTTCCCGAGGCGCAGGCTGAGGACGCGACTCTGGCTGACGTGGAGTCGGCTCCTGCCGCGTCTCCGCTGGCCGCGCAGGTTGCTCGGGCCTGGCCTGCGGGGTCTCGGGCGGACGTGACGTCTGGGGAGCTTCTTGAGGACGATTGTTCTCAGGACGAGTTCCCGGATATTGTCGCGGCTGTTGCTGATTTGATGGATTCGCGGATGGTGGACGCGGCACGTTGTGATTATTTTCCGGCCGTGGAGGATTTCCAGGATTATTGGCAGGAGCGCCTGAACGCGGCGTTTCGCCGCGGTTCCCCGGAGAATTCGGCTGCCCTGGACCATTCGGACGCGGAACTGCGTTGCGATTTCCGGGACCGTTCGGTTGCGCAGATGGCTGGCCTGGACGAGGCGCTGTACCACGATTTTCAGGACCGTGATTTTCAGGACCGTTTGGCTGGTTGCCTGGGCGCGGAGCGGGTTCACGATTTTCCGGATTGCTGGTTCGTGCCCCTGAAGGCGCGGGACTTGGCGTTGCGCCATGATTTTCAGGTGCATTGGGCCGACCGGCTGGTGTTCCTGGGCGTGGTGCGGCTGCGTTATTCGGTGCGCCGCGGTTTGCACCATTGTTCGCCGGACCACGCGGCGCTGGACCACCACGGGCCCCACGTTGTAGAGGCTGCGCCTGCTTCGGCGGTGCAGCGTGAACCGTACGCACCGGCGCGGGAGCAGCAGGACGGCCGAAGGCCGGGTGATTACCCGCGGGACGATTGACCGTTACCGGTTGCCGCGTCGCGACCACTGGACGCCGCAACGCCTGTGCCGGCGGCTGGAACCGCACGGGACGCGCGTTTCCCATTACGCTTTGCCGCGCGGGTTGAACTGTCCGCACTATGCCAGGATTGACGCGTGCTGAGGCTAGCTGGCGTGAATCAATGCGCTGGATATTTCGGTTAACCGGCCGCGCGTTCACAAAGGTGTCATGGTTAACTACAGTGACGCTGTTCCGGACATTGCGATTAACGTAGGTAACGTTGGTGACATGGTTCACGGTGTAGTTGTGGTACACATTCGTGACCTGAACAACCGTGACCCGAGTGTTAGTGACGTTTACGTTTTGTACATAACGCGGACTCGTGCGATACCAAGGGACGTAAACTTCTCGCGGTCCGAGTGGGAACCAACCCACCGGAGCAGTGCCCACGCTAACACTGAATCCGCCAACGAAGGCGACCAGCGCGGGAGCATAAACCGGGCGCACGGCAACTGGTCCAGGGACCCAGCACCACCGGCTTCTTACAAAAGCCCAGCGGCCATAATGGAATGGAGCAAAACCCCAGGGTTCGTCTTCAACCCAAGTCCAACCCCATGGGTAGACGTAGGCCCAGTGGCCGTAGCGATAGGGAGCCCAATCAGCCGGTACGGTACGAGGCGCCCATACATGACCGTAGTCAGGGTCGGATTGCCAACTACCGTACTCGTCGAGGTCCTCGTAGCCGGTCATATCTTGCGAAGTGTATTGCCGGCTCTGGCTTTGGTCTTCACGCTCGTTCCGCGATTGGCACCATTGAGTAAAAGAATCTGCCTGAGGAAGATCATTGACGTCGTAGCTGAGCTGATCTGTACCTGAGAAAGTGCCCATCTGACCTGAGGTCAGGCGATATGAATTCCCCGCTCCAGATACTTCGGCTTCTCCGCGCCACACACTCGCGTCGGTCTGATCGCCGTTTTGATTTACATCCAGGCGGAATTCGCCGGCCTGGGCGACGTTAAACGCGAGGTTCGGCGTATCAACTTCGAAAGTCTCTCCATCGCCTAAATCACGAACTCGGAAGTAAAGAGAACCTAACGACAAACGCAGCTGGGTGACGTTGTCTCCGAGGTCCAAAAAGGTCACGCTGGTTTCCGGACCAAGACGGATAGAGGTTCCACCAATCTGAATTTCGGCGCGCGAATCTTTATCAACCCACAGGTTGTCGCCAGTGGTGAGAGGACGGTTCGGCACTGCGTCGAGCCAATCGCCTTGCCCGCCAGGCTGAAATGAAACCGAACCATCGGTGTAGCTGATGCGTCCGGCGCGAGTGGGCGGATCTTCAGCAGGAGCCTGGTCATTCGGCTGCTCCGGAGCTTGATCGTATTGCTGGTCCGCATTCGGCGGCATCGGGACGTCCTGGTCCTGAGCGAACGCAGGCACGAGTATTGAGCAAAGCAACAGAATTGCCGTCGCAAGAACTGCACGGGAAAATCCTGTGCGCGTTTTCATAAGTTCCTCTTTCCGGGCTTTGTTCCGACTGGAAAAGCCTGGTTCTAACTCAACTTGTGTTCAGTTTGATTAAACACGTCTCGAAAACACAAGTTCCATAGGGTGGTGTACGTACTCAGGCGAACAGAACAGGGTATGGCTAAGTATATGAGCGAGGGCGGTTTATGGAAGGTAACGTTTGCGGTGCGGGCGGTAAGGCCCGCTTTCCACGATTCTGCTTAAGCTTGCGTCTTTTAAGCTTCGCTAGCCAGTTGACTTTGGGTAGCTGCAGCTTTCGATTCTGCGAAGGACTCGGCGGGATATGGTGGCAGGAGAAGACTGAGTGCCGCGCCAACAACACAGGTGAGAGCGAGTGCAACAATCATGCGCGGCTGGTAGTTTCCGGCCCGGTCGTAGAAATAGCCGACAACAATGGGGCCCGTAGCGCCACCAACGGCATAGGCGGTCCATGTCAAGCCATAAAGTGCCGCAAAGTGCTTCCGCCCGAAGTAGCGTGCAATCAGGTAAGGCACAACATCGGCTTCGCTGCCCAGGCCGTAACCCATAAGCGCGGTTCCGGCGAGAGCTATCGGTGCACTTGCTGCGTTTGTTAAGGCGAGAATGCCGAGACCGGAAATTCCCAGCATGAGGAGGGCAATGTATGGCGCAAAGTATCGATCGAGCAGAAGACCGGTCGTCAACCTTCCGAGAATTCCCGTCGCGCCCATCACAGAAAGCGCAAGCGCAGCGCTCTGCGGGGAAACTCCGCGCTCCGTCAGCAGTGCGGCCAGATGGGAAATGAGGCCGTTCGATCCGAATGCTTCCAGCATGATCATGAAAGCCAGAACCCAGAAAATGGAACTCCGCAGCGCGGTGCCCATGGAAACTCCACTCTGGAACTGGTGGTCTGTTTGCGCGACAGGCACTGGGCGGTTGCGTACAAGCAGCGCGGTGAGCGGAATCCCGAGCAGCGCTATCGCTCCCAAGGCCAAGTAAGCGCTACGCCAGCCGTAGTGGTTGATTACGGCTTGAGTCACGATCGGAATCACGATCGATCCGGTGCCGCTTCCTGTGAGCACAAGAGCCAACGCGAGCCCGCGGTGCTTTTGAAACCAGGTGAGAACGGCCCGGGTGTAGGAAAGCTGCGCAGTGCCGTTTCCTACTACGCCAAGGATGAAATAAGTCAGATAAAAGCGGCTGATGTTCGGAGTGAGAAGACTCAGCGAAGCGTACGCGGCTGCGAAAACCAGAATGCTCGGGAGGATGATTCGTCTTGGCGGAAAGCGGTCGAGCAGTGTGCCGATACCCGGTGAAAACACCGCGACTGTGATTGCCGCAATTCCAAAAGCGCTTGAAATGGCTTCGCGGTGCCAGCCAAAAGTTTTTGCCAGCGGCTCGATGAACAAACTGAATGTGTACGGCATGATCGCGGCGAAGCTGACCATGACGCCGACGAATGCGGCGACGCACACTCCCCAGCCGGGATAGCGAATCGAATTCTCGGTCAATTGATTATTTGCCTGAGTAACCTGGCTCATTGTGCTCACGGAGTCAATTTTCCGGTTGCAAGATAGTCTTGCGCGGGAATTCCGAACGCATCTGCTACACGATTGAAGAAGGCAAACAAAGCCGCAATGTAAACCGCTTCCGCGATCTGTTCTTCTCTCCAGCCGGCATCTCGTAGTTTTTGCACGTCTTCGGACGTCGAACGATACGCTGCACGAGTAATCAACTCCACATATTCCATTAAGGCGCGCTCGGGGGCGGTCAATTCCGCTTCATCGAGCTTGCCCTCGAAGATTGCTTGCACGCATTGATCGGAGGCTCCCTGAACACGCAGGAAGTAAGCATGGCTGTCCAGTCAATACGGGCACCGGTTCAGGTAGGAGACGTAACTGGCGATCATCTCCTTGTGACGCCGGGAGAGATGGCCTTCAGAGAAGTGAACGGTATTCGAGAACTGAACCACTTGCCGCAGAAAATCCGACCGCATCCCGAAGCACTTGATGATGCCGGGGACCTGTTGTCTTCCTGAGCCAGCGCGCCAGAAGTCGTAAGCGGCAGCGGTGTCGCCCGTGGCTTCCGCGTCTTCGATAATTTTGATCTTTGTTGGATGCCGCGGCGTCGACTGCGAGTCGGTCGTGCTTTCCGGCTCCTGGGCCTTGCTCGCCATTCGATTCTCCCGTGATGTGGATACACGCATGTCTACTTAGAAGTCCTGAAAAGGTAAATCATCAAATGTCTGCGAACAATAGTAGGAAAGCAGTACATCGCAACAAATTTTTGACAAGCTTGGATCGCCGCAAAAAGATCGAATACTGGTTTTCAATTATTGACGGTTGAGAATGCGTTTCTATAATCGCTGCACTTCACCAGGAACATTCTCTCGAGGGACAATGGGAAAATTTTCGACTGCACTCCGAAGTGTGACTTGCCTGCTCTTTGCGATTGCCACACCTCCGCAGATTTACGCACAACAAATTACGGGTACGATTCGCGGAACCATTCTTGATCCAAACGGAGCCGTAGTAACAGCCGCGACAGTGAGCGCGACTCAGGACGAAACTGGTTTGGTTCGAACCACTACTCCGGACCGCCAGGGAAACTATGTGCTGCTCGAGTTGCCCATCGGCCACTACCAACTGCAGGTACAGTCGCAAAATTTCGAAAAGTATTTGCAGCAAGGAATCGCGTTGAACGTCAACCAGGTCGCGACGGTCCACGTTCGCCTCCGTGTCGGCTCAGACATGCAACAAGTAGAAGTAAGAGCCGACGCTGCGCTTGTGCAGGACACGGTGAGCAGTCTCGGTGAGACGGTGATGCAACGCCAGATTCTTGACTTGCCGCTCGATGGCCGGAATTTTTCTCAGTTGGGAACACTGCAGCCCGGAGTCGTGCCGTTAACACCCGGACTACTGGAAGCAGGTGGACCCGCGCGCCAAAACCAGGCTTATGCGGTAGACGGACAACGGCCGGAATCGAACAATTTCATGATCGACGGGGCGGACAATGAAAGCGCGGTTGATGGTGGATTCGTTTTGAAGCCGCCGATCGATGCCATCGCAGAATTCAAGATTCTCAGCCACAACGCGAACGCGGAGTTTGGCCGCAATAC
>DATBIE010000084.1:0-16849 GCA_036557105.1 Terriglobales bacterium | reverse complement strand
TCGAACGCGGCAGCCGTGGCCGGATACCCGAACATCAATGTACCGGCGGGATTCATTTTTGGGTTGCCGGTGGGAATTTCGTTTTTCGGCCGGGCGTGGAGCGAACCAACTTTGTTGAAGATCGCGTATGGATTTGAGCAGATGACGAAAGCCCGCAAGCCGCCAGAGTTCTTGCAGAGTGCGAACGTTCAAAAGCGATAACCACAAAGGGCACGAAGGTACACGAAGCCGCGGAACTTCAAAAGCATTAACCGCGAAGGACACGAAGGTACACGAAGGGAAACACTAACGCCAATTAGTGCCGTTTACGAAGCGCTTAATCCCATCTTTCAGATGCACGACATTGAAGTTAATCAGCAAGCCCATCGATCTTCCGCTCAGCTTGAGATAGGAAATAATCTGCGCCTGGTGCACTGGGGAAATTGCATCTACGGACTTGATCTCTACGATTACAACACCTTCGACCAAGAGATCGATTCGATAACCTAGATCGAGTTTCGTACCGCGATAGACCACTGGAAGACCTACCTGCGCCAAAGCACCGTAGCCATCATTCCGTAGTTCATGTTGTAAACAGGCGGAATAAGCGCTCTCAAGCAACCCAGCGCCCAATGCGGTGTGTACTCTCATCGCCGCGCCTATGATTGCGTGACTGACTTGTTGTGCAGTCAGTTTCCGTACCGGTGCTGTTGCCATGGGAACACAATTGATACACGTGGGCGGTCCAATATCAAGGTCGTTCGTCACATTCCGAGATGGATTTCCGCTGTGAAAAAAGCATTAACCACGAAGGGCACGAAGGTACACGAAGAAACCAAAAAAATTCGATTGCAGAAACTCCGCTGATTGCAAGGATCACCTTATTGGCAAGTTTTTATTCTTATGATGTTTTCCTTCGTGTCCTTCGTGATTAATGCATTTATTCGTAGCGCAGGGCTTCGATGGGATCGAGGTTAGCGGCGCGCATTGCCGGAAACATACCGCTGACTATGCCGACGAGGGCGAGAATGATGGTAGAGATGAGAAGCACTTGTGGTGCAACGATCAAACGAATGTCGCCGGCCTCGGCGTGTTGTGCGAGCGCACTGTAGAAGGTCAGGCGGCCGACAGAGATGGACACAATATACGAGAGCAGGATTCCGCAGAGGCCACCGAGCGCGGTGATCACCATGGCTTCAGCGAGAAATTGAAACAGGATGTCGCGTTTACGCGCGCCAAGGGCTTTCTCAACCCCGATCTCGCGCGTGCGCTGGGTGACGGAGACCAGCATCATGTTCATCAGGCCGATGCCGCCGATGCCGAGCGTGATCGTACCGATGAAAGCAAGCAGAATCTTCAATCCCAAAGTGATGATGCTGAACTGTTCAAGTTGTTTTTGTGCGTCGAATACACGAAGCGCACGCTCATCTGTCGGTTTGAATCCGTGCTGCAGGGCAAGCGCCTCCCGGATCGTCTTGGTCATCTTCGTATGATCTAGACCAATCGAGTCGAGCCAGATTCCGCTCAAATAGTGGTTGTCGAGCAGAGCATCCATAGAGTTGAATGGCGCATAGACCACGCGGTTGTCATTGTTGTCGCCTTCCTGCATGCGCGCCTTGAGCACTCCAACGACCTGAAAAACGACTCCATTGATACGAATTGATTGGCCAATTGCGTCCATGCCGGAGAAGAGCTTCTGTTTGGCTTCAGAGCCGATTATCACGTTGTAGGAGTGGCTCATATTATCTGCGTCATCGAGAAAGCGGCCGGTTTGGATATTCAACGCCCATATGTCCTGCATGGCAGGATCAATTCCGATCACCTCAAAGCTGAACGTACGCGCGCCGTTCTGCACAGTGACGCCTTCGAGATCAGACATGCGCGAAAAATGTTTGGCAAGAGGTACTACATTGCGAACGACATCCATGTCGGCATTGGTGAACCGCACCGCCGTTCCTGCCTTAGTGCCTCCTTGTTGCTCGGAGGTCCTGCCTGGAATGATTGCCACAGCGGTTGCGCCAAACGAATCCCAGATGTTGTGAATGGCGCGACCGAAGCCTTCACCGTAAGCAAGCAGCAGCACAACGGTGGCAATTCCCCACGCCATGCCTAGCATGGTTAGCAAGGTCTTGCGCAGATCATGCCGCATTGCGCCGTAAGCTTCGCTAAGGATGTCGCGTCCCATTTCAGTCCTTCTAGTTCCCTCTTCCTATCGCTGACTACTCTCTGCGCAAGGCTTCCACCGGTTCGAGCAGCGCGGCCTTCCGCGCGGGATACAAGCCGGCGATGATTCCTGCAAGGGCGAGCGAAACAATTGCCAGAACGGCAGTGGATGGCACCAAACGTGGGGTGTCAAAACCTTGCGGCTGAGGCAACTTTCCCAATAGAGCCATGAAGGCTGCCGCACAGCCCATACCGATGCATCCGCTCAAAAGCGTCAGAAATGCGCCTTCCGCAAAAAACTGAAACATGATGCTGCTGTTAGTGGCGCCGAGCGCTTTCCGCAATCCAATTTCGCGAGTGCGATCGGCAACTGCAACCAACATGATGTTGATGATTCCAATTGCGCCCAGACCGAGCGTCACGAGTCCCACGCTGCCAAGAAACATGTTCATGGCATCGAAAATCTTGCCGATCGAATCGACAGTCTTGACCGTATCCCATTCGTCGTACGCGTCGGGATTTCGATAGTTGAAACCATGATTTCTGGCGATGATTTTGTGCACCTCTTCTTTGGCAGTTTCGTGCAAAGCGCGCTTGGTGGGCTGGTAATTCATGAACGAAATGGCGTCATCAATTTCGCCCACGTTCAGCGGCGGGAAATACTCGCGCATAACGGAAAATGGAATGAACATCTGCAGGTTGCGAGTGTTGTTGTCCCCGTGACCAATCCGTTTAAGTGTTCCAACCACCTGAAAGCGGATCCCATTGAGCAAAATTGTGGCGCCCACGGCTGGCCACCCGGGAAATAGAACGCGCCGCGCCTCGTCGCCAATCACAACCACGGCCCGCTTCTGCGAAATGTCGAGCGGATTAAGCCAGCGGCCCTCTTCAATAGGCAGGTAGCGGATCTGGTCAAATTCTGCCGGAACACCCATCAAGCTTCCGCTGCTCTGGTAGTAATCACTGAGGGCGCGAATGTCGCCGCGTGAGATCACGGGCGCGACGCGTTTTACGTCAGGACATTCATTGGCAATGTCCTGGTAGTCGCGATAGGTGAGATAGTACTGACGCAGGCTGGTGTAGCTTCCGTTCATCGCAGGCACGCGTCCGCCCCAGATGAACATCACATTTTCGCCAAGTTCGTCGAAGTGCTTTCTGTTACCCGAACGGAACCCCTCGCCAAGGCCGACGAGTAAGAGCAACGATCCTACCCCCCAGGCGATTCCGAACATGGTGAGAAATGAACGGAGTTTGTGCGCCCACAACGTGGCCAGCGTCTGACGGCAGATTTCGAAGAAGAGGCGCATCTCTTTTTATGATACTGGAGGAACCGTGGCCGTCCGATGATTAAGGCGCAGTTCTGCCTGAGGTTTATACCGGGAAATCACAGGAGCGTCCTGTGAAGAAAGTCTACCCACGAAGCGGCATACGTGAGCAGTTTGGTGCGACGAGCGAAGATGGCCGTCACCCAATTGGTATTGTTAGGCCACTCTACTGGACGACCAACGTGAAGTCAGCTGCGTGGGAAACGACACCATCACTGGTCGCGGCTGTCACGACCACCGTGTAGCTCCCCGTGGGAGTTCCCGGTTGCCCGCCACCCCCGCCGTTGCCTCCATTACCGCCGCCACCGCAGCCCGTGCTCCCCAAAGCAAGACAGAACAGCAGAACAGACATGCTGCCAACCGTGAAACGACGGTTCTTTTGCGTGCCCATCAGACGGTTCTTTTGCGTGCCCATCAGAAGAACTCCGGCAAAGACAAAGCCCATGCCGGTCCAGCGGAACGGATGCAGTGCGGCGGAAGTCGGGGCGGTGGTCTTGACTGTCAGAGTTGTGCTTCCGTTCCCGGTGACGCTCGCCGGACTGAAGCTGCAACTGCTCAGAGATGGAAGTCCGGAGCACGAGGCGCTGGTGAAATTGATGGTTCCGTTGTAGCCGGTTTGTCCGGTGATGGTGAATGAATCGGTGACGGAACTGCCCCGGCTGACTGAGACACTCGCGTTTCCGGCGGCGAACGTAAAATCAGGCTCTACCCCGACACTGATCGGCGCGGCAGAAGAAGCCTGGTAATTGGCGTCCCCGCTGTATTGGGCTGTGATGCTGTTCTGTCCTGAAGGTAGTGCCGAAGTGGTCAAAGTGGCAGACCCCGTAACTCCAGTGCCCGTAAATTGCCCGGCAGTTACAGGAGCCGTTCCGAGCTGGGTGCTTCCTGCAGAAAAGGTCACGCTTCCAGTCGGAAATTGTGACGACTCACACAAGAGACCGGTGCACGCTCCAAAAAATCCGGTGAAAGCAGAGCTGGCGAGATTTGCGGTAAGGGTTATGCTCGATCCCTGAACACCTCCATTGATTGGCGCCAGCGTAGCCGTGGTTGAAGCTTTGGAGACGGTGAATGTTGCAGGAGCAGACGAGTTGCCGTTGAAGCTGGAGTCGCCGGCGTATTGTGCAACCAGAGAATGCGCGCCAACAGTAAAACCGAAGTATCCATTCGGAGTCGATGTATTTCCTTCGCTGTTCAACACCAGACTGCCGAGAGAGTTGGAGTTGTCCACCAATGACAAACTGCCGGAAGGAAAGCCCTTGCCTGATTGCCCCTGCACGTCTGCGTTGATGTAAACAAAGCTCCCGTACGGACCACCGGTGAACGGAATCGGATTTCCGCTCTGATCCGCAGTGAAGAGACTCAATGCGGTCGTGCTGTTTTCCGGCGTGACACTCACGTTGATTGGAGTTGAAGGTTGGCTCGGCGAGAAGGTCGCGTCTCCAGCATATTGCGCTGTGAGCGTGTATGTGCCACCTGGAAGGCTATCCACCGACGGAGACAGTGAACCGTTTATCAGGGTAAGAAAGCCGACATTCTGGTTGTTGCTTGTCATCAGGGTGACTTGACCGCCAGGCGTCCCAGTACCCGAGTCACTCGGCGCGACAGAAACATTCAATGTGACCGGCATACCGTGTGTCGTCGTCACGGAACTTGGCCCCAGCGTGGTGGTCGTTCCGCGGAAGGTGATTGAATTCCACTTCGAAATGAGATTGCTCACCTTCACCGAACCGAGCCCGGTGGAGAGGTCATAACCTGTGCCAGCGGAGAAACCGGTCTGACCGGGAACGGAGTTCGTTCCGGAAGTCACGTCATTGAAGACACAGGTGGACGCCGGTAATGTTGTTTTATTCGAACCGTTGCATTGCGAGAAATTTTCACTGGCGGCAAGCTTGTAGAGCACATAGTTCGCCTGTCCCTGTGGCCCGAACTGAGAGTCAACCAGGGCCATGATTCCAGCGAAGGACGGCGCTGAAGCCGAAGTGCCTCCGGCGAGAAAAATCGAAATATTGTCCTCCGCGTCGGGTACGCACGATCCCTCGAGGCAAAGCAAATATGGATCATGTCCACCGGCTGCGGTTAAGGAAATGTCCGGCTGGTCGCGCGCGCCATCGCTTGGAATTCCAGCAACCCCAGATTGCCATGCGGGCTTGGGTTTAAAGAACGTGCTGACTCCGCCTCCGGTTGAGAACAGGTTCGGTTCAGAGCAGCTAAGACAGCTTTCATTCCAGACCACCTCAGGAATATAGGAAAGCGCAGAGCTCGCATCGTTCGCATTTTGGCTCGCCCAATATTTTGCGTTGTTCCCGTTCTCGTTGAATTGAGTTCCGCCGACGACAATGTTGAAAGATGTCCCCAGCAGGTTTACGGCCTTGCCGCCAATCGCAGGTGCGCTACCAGGATCGTCGCAGCCAGCTGCGCCCGAATCGCCGGAGGACACGATGTAGGTAATGCCTTCCGCTGCGGCTTGTTCAGCGAGCGCGGAAATGCCGTCAGCTTCACCTTGGGTCGCCAAGGTGTCGCAGGAACTGAAGCTCTCAGTCATGATCGGCGCCAGATCATTGTCAATGATGTAAACCGCCGACAAGTCCACACCATCCGTGGTGAGCGTCGATGCAGAAACTACAAACTTCACCGCCGCAGTCGGCGCAATACTGCCGGCCCACGTGGCGTCAAGCGTGGCCTCGGCTTCTTCGCCGCCGCCCAGATCGCCGGGATCCGGACCATTGAGAACGATTTGTAGATTCGGAGCGCAGCACCCGAATAAACTGTCGAACTGACGCACGTCGTCCCCAGCACTGAAAAGATTGCTGCGGCCGACCACCGCAATTGTTGTGTTCAGGCCAGTATTTCCCCCGGCGTAAACCGAACCAATGCTGTAGATGGTGGCGTAATCGGCAGGCGAGAGAGCATGAATCGTACCGCTGGGCCCTGTCAGGTTTGTATCGGGTCTCGCGCCGGGAACGTATTTAACAGGAATCGATTTGGGCGAGAGCTGAATTCTTGTTTTCTTTCTGAAATCGTGCAGGCTCCAGATTCCCGCTACCACGGGCGCTAGCGCGGCGGGAATTTGCGGGTCGCTCGCATTCGCCCAGTGATCCTGGCCGTTGATCGCATATCGATGAATCGCGGTGTGCAACGCCTCTTCTACTTGGCCCTCAGTTCCGGAGAATTCAATCACGCTGCGACCATGGGAAACGTTGTTTACCTGAAAACCGTGCAACTGCAGCCAGCCAACCACCGCCTGCACGTCTTGATCGTTCGGGCCAAATTGCACGCCGAATTCATCCGGCATTAGCCATTTGTGGTACTGCGGCGAAAGTTTGTCCTGCTGGTTGTCAAGCAACGTTCGCAGCGCATACTCTTGCTCACGGCTTCGCTTCAGCACCAGCAACATGCGATCCATCGGCATGTCAGGAGAAGCGGAGCCGATATCGAACTGGCGCTGCGCAAGCCGATAGGTGTTCGCCTTGAGCGTTACGAGATTAGATTCGACGATTGGCTGGGTGATCAGCGGCTGCGGCGAAAGATACTGTGCGAAGCTTACGGCCGGTATCGAACAAACGAAGCAAAGAAACACGAACACCCAAGAGAACCTGCGCAAGCCCATCCGAGTACTCCCGTGTTGACCTGAGACTGTTTTCAATCGCGCAGAATTGGAGGCGGGGAAGGGCCGGCAACTCTGGATTTCTGAACTATGCTCTGGGTGAAAATAGCCGTCAAGTTACTTTCCGGCCACGAGTAACCCACGCGGCATCGTCGTGCAGACAGGGAAACTGCTTCGCGAATCAGTGAAGGTGCTGGACAGGAGTAGCAGGCGAGTTTTTGGCGTGCTTCGTGGAGAATGCCAGATATACGATGGCGGTGATCATGATAATTGTGGCGATCACCAAAATCGCCGGACCTACTCGCCGGCGGGGCGGGACAATCATGTTACTTGGATGCGATCTAGCTGCACACCCTCCTCAGCTACCGATAACGCCCTGCTTTCTAGCGCGCAGCCGCAATTGCATAGCTTTGTTGACACTTTTACCACCTTGTTCAAAGGCTCCCATTCAGGTACTCTATTGAGAATTCAGCTTTCCTTCGCGGCGGTGTAGTGTGCATAAACATCCCCAGCATCGTACTGTACTGTCCGTTGGTACAGTCCCAGAACTGCTATCGTTGCGTGCGGCAATACTGCAATCTGAGGGTTACGCTGTGTTCAGCACGGCAGATCCTGACGAAGCTCTCTCAAAGCTGCGAAGCGCCAGTTGCGGCGTGCTCCTGCTCTGCTATTCCCTACCCAACGAATGGCGAGAAAGGCTTATTTCACTATTTCACGAGACTTGTCCTAAAGGACGCATCGTGGGAATTACCAATCGTCCAGTTGTGCAGTTGCCGGACGACGTGAACGAGGTCGTTTTGGGGATCGAAGGTCCCGAGGCGCTAATCGAAGCTGTGAGAAGAAACGCAGCCTGATTGAGTTCTGCGGGAGGATGGTCCTGCTATCTCTTCAAGCTTTCTTGCGTTTGTTTTCTTCGGTCGCGAGCACCTGATCCGCAAGGTCGAGCCATCTGGCGACGGAATCCTGATCGGCATCCTTCACGGTTCCCGCATTGAATGGAAGGATGTTGTCCTTCGAGTTTGAGGCGCGGGATATAGCATCCCCTTTCTTTTTGCGGTGCGCCTTCCGTTTTTGCATTTTCAGAATTCGTGGCACCGCGGTACTCCGGCTCGCCACAGTAAGATGCGAGAATGGTAATTGGGTCTGTCCTAATGTTCGATACAGTACATTCTGTATTTTTGGAGCACTGGAGGGAGCGGATATCCCTACCCATATAGAAATCAGCGCTGTTGTCAAAGGTCAGAATGCTGATGAATGCGGGACGATGGCCGGTCGGTGATTGCGCACTTATTCTCTGGGCCGAAACCATATTCGGGCGCTGATAAACTTACTTAAACTGGCCCCGTAGCTCAGATGGATAGAGCAGCAGTTTCCTAAACTGCGTGTCGGCAGTTCGACTCTGCCCGGGGCCTCCACTTACACAGTCAGCAATTAGATTGAGGTTTGCAGAAGTGCAGCGGTTGATCAATCGGCAGCTTTGGGACGTTCCTTTTTCAACCGAAGCTCTTTTTCTTCCAGCAAGCGATTGATTTCTTTCACCAGTTCCATCAATTTCTCAGGGTCTTGCTCATTCGCCGCCTGCTTGCACAGGCGCATCCAGTATTCCCTCTTATCTCCCTTCAAGCAGACCCTCCTGAGCTAGTGTGAATTGGAGATTGTCACGTGCCGGCACAAGGGGGTCTGTTCGCGGGCGAACAGAATTGAACCCTGGCAAAGCGTCAATATGCGACATTTGCGCTGTGACTCCTGAAGGTTCAGCGCACAACAATACTGACCAGCTTGCCAGTAAAGATCACTTTAATGATCTGCTTGCCGGCAATGTGCGACTGAACTTTCTCGTCGGCGAGCGCTTTTTGCTTGATTTCTTCTTCGCTGGTTCCCGGGGCGACGACGATTTTTCCGCGCAGCTTTCCATTTACCTGCACTGGTATTTCGATCTCCTCTTCTTTAGCAAGCTCGGGATCGAATTTTGGCCAAGGCGCCTTCAGTAAGTTGCTGCTTTCACCGAGCATCTCCCAAAGTTCGTGGGCGAGATACGGAGCGAATGGTGCGAGCAGGAGTACGAGTTTGCACTGGACATCGGCAAGCAGGCTACCGGGAATCAAAGTCCGATTGGCGCGGACGCCCTCGTCAGCGCTGGTATAAAGCTCATTCATCAATTCCATAACCGCCGCAATGCAGGTATTGAAATGCCAGCGGCCCTGGAAATCATCAGTCACTCGTTTAATGGTCTGGTGAAGCTTGCGTTGAATGGCGCGAGCTTCCGGTGAGAGATCAGATGGAATTGGTTTCTTCCATGCCGGATCATCAGGATGAGCATTGCGCGCGACAAAGCGATACACGCGGCCCAAGAAGCGCTGAATGCCTTCGATCCCGGTCTCCTGCCAATCGAGATCGCGGTCGGGAGGCGCGGCGAAGAGGCTGTACATCCGGGCAGCATCGGCGCCGAAGCGGGCAACCATTTCATCGGGGGCTACGACGTTGCCGAGGCTCTTGGACATTTTCGCGCCGTCCTTGATCACCATACCCTGAGTGAAGAGTCGCTCGACGGGCTCGTCGTTCGTGATGAGGCCGATGTCGCGCATGAATTTGGTCCAGAAGCGCGAATAAATCAGGTGCAGGATGGCGTGCTCGACCCCGCCGATGTATTGATCGATTCCCTTCTCACCGAACCAGTACTGGGCAATCTTCGAGTCAAACGGCGCGCGGTCGTTGCGGGCGTCGGTGTAGCGATAAAAGTACCATGACGAGTCCACAAACGTGTCCATGGTGTCGGTCTCGCGGCGCGCGGGACCGCCACACTTGGGACACGTCGTGTTGAGAAATTCCGGAACGCGCAATAACGGCGAGCCACCGCTTAGGGTGATCTCGATGTTGGCAGGAAGAATGACCGGTAGATCTTTTTCGGCAACCGGAACGACACCGTCTTTTTCGCAGAAAACCATCGGGATCGGAGTGCCCCAGTAGCGTTGGCGGGAGATTCCCCAGTCTTTTATTCGGAATGTAACGGTTGGCTTGCCGAAGCCGTGCTGCTCGGCATAGGCGGCCATCTTTTTTATGGCTTCATCGCACGTCAGCCCGGTGAATGGACCGGAGTTGATGAGTCGGCCGTCGAGAGTGGTGAATGGCAATTCTGATGTAGCGCGAACACTCTTGTCCGCGCTGTTCGCGGGCGAGGGCGCCCGCGCCACATCAGGCTCAATTACTTGCCTGATTTCGATTCCGTATTTCTTGGCGAATTCGTAGTCGCGCTCATCATGCGCCGGAACGCTCATGATGGCGCCTGTACCGTAGTCCATCAGGATGTAGTTCGCCACCCAGACCGGAATTTTTTCGTTGTTATACGGATTGATCGCAAAGTGCCCGGTGTTCACGCCGTGCTTTTCAATGTTGCCGATGTCGCCTGTCTCTTTCGCTCTTGTCTGTTCGGCAATGAGCTGATCGACTTTGCGGCGCAACTCGGGATCAGCGTCCGCCAGTTTGCTGGTGATAGGATGCTCTGGCGCGAGCTGGACTGATGTCGCCCCAAATATGGTGTCGACGCGAGTGGTGAAGACCGTGATCTTCTCACCGTTCGCCGAGTTGAGGCGAAAATCAACGAGTGTTCCTTCGCTCCGCCCGATCCAGTTGCGCTGCATTGTGCGGACTTTTTCCGGCCAGCCGGGAAGCCGATCGAGGTCGCGGAGCAATTCATCGGCATACTGCGTGATCCGCAAAAACCACTGCTCAAGCTCTCGCTGCTGGACGAGAGTGTCTTCGTGGCGCCAACAGCATCCGCCAACAACCTGTTCGTTCGCGAGAACGGTCGCACATTTCGGGCACCAGTTGACTTTGCTCTTCTTGCGATACGCAAGTCCGCGCTCGTAAAGCTTCAAGAAAAACCACTGGTTCCACTTGTAATAGTCGGGAAAACAAGTAGTTACTTCTCGTGACCAGTCATAGGCAAAGCCGAGGCGCTTCATCTGCGCCTTCATATTGGCGATGTTGCGGAGAGTCCACTCGCGCGGTGGAACTTTGGCGGAAATGGCGGCGTTTTCGGCAGGCAAGCCGAAAGAGTCCCACCCCATGGGATGAAGGACGTTGTAGCCGTTCATCCACATGTAGCGTGCGAGCGCGTCGCCGATGGCGTAATTACGAACGTGTCCCATGTGGAGTGCGCCGGAAGGATACGGCAACATCTCCAGGACGTAGTACTTCGCCTTGGTCGAGTGCGGCTCTGCAGAATACAGGGAGGTGTCCTGTTGCCAGCGCGCGAACCATTTTTCTTCGATCGCCTGCGCGTTATAGCGCTCATCACGAACAGCGGTATCTTTCTCCTGCGGCATAGTATCGAACATAGATTTTACAGACTCTGTGAAAGCTCCGTGTATCTCTGTGTTCTCTGTGATGAAAGGTTTTAGAAAATCCTAACCACGGAGAGCACAGAAATGCACAGAGAACGCCACTGAGGAGCATCCTATTTGACGAGTTTCTTCAGGGTCGCGACGTTTCTCCGATCATCTCCCGGTTCGTCGATCGGTGTTTCGGCGATGAAAGCGTCTTGAGCGAGGCGGGGATCATTGAGCAGACGGCGGAATGTCTCCAGGCCAATTGTCCCCTTCCCGATATGCTGATGGCGATCAAGTCTCGATCCGCAGGCGGCCTTAGCGTCGTTGCAGTGCCAGACGGGCACGTCTTTCAGGCCGACGGTCGAGTCGAGTTGGCGGAGTGTCGTTTCAAATCCTCTCTCGGACACTATGTCGTAGCCCGATACGTGTACGTGGCAAGTATCGATGCAGGCCGCGACGGGGACCCGATTGCGGAGGTGTTCGATGACTTCTGCAACTTGCTCGAAACTGCCGCCGAGAGAAAATTCTGCTCCGGCGGTGTTTTCGATCAGAATTGTGAGACCACCTTTTGCAAGGTCGAGACCATTGCTGGCCGCAGCGATTGCGGCCGCGGTTTGCAGCAGGCCCTTTTCGCGATCCGCTCCACGGAAGGACCCCGGATGCAGCACGAGATATTCAGCACAAAGGGCAAGAGCGCGCTCGATTTCGCCGCGAAAAGCTTCGATCGATCTTGCAAGAAATACTTCAGATGTTCCGGCCAAGTTAATCAGATAGTTTGTGTGTATCACGAGAGGCTTAAGATCGTACTTCTCTCGTAACCGATTCATTTCGTCGCACTGCGGGCGGCCAAGTTCATATGGCTTCCATTGGCGCGGGCTGGAGGAAAAAATCTGAAATGTATTGCAACCGAGACGATAAGCGCGTTCCGCGGCATTCTGAACACCACCTGCAGATGAGGTATGAATTCCGATACGACGGGAGGTGAGATTCGGGGCACGACGAGGCGCAGGGCTCTTTAAGATGTCTTGTTCTTGCGCCATGGAACGGCTGTGCACCATGAAAGCAGTATAGGTGCCCGAAAACAACCCTCGGCCGCAGAGTAAAAATTTCGTGTTTTCTCTATTGCCGCTATGTTCCCGGTGTGAAGGTTTAAAGCGGTAACCACAGAGAACACAGAGTTTCACAGAACACTCCACAGAGAAAGTCTTCGATGACGCTGCAATACGGCGAGTAAGAAGAAAAATCAAAGCGAGAAAACTCCGGTGCATTACGCTCAGACCTGGTTTGCTGCTGCATAATTAAGCGGAAGACCAAAAAAGAATGAGCACACAATTTGAAAACTCATCAGTCCTGGTTGCGGGAGGTACAGGCGGCCTGGGACGATCGGTCACTCTGGCGTTTCTTGAGGCAGGCGCGAAAGTGGCCGTGACATTTCAGCGGTCGGACGAATTCGACGGTTTGAAGAACGCGGGCGCGAGGTTTGCGGGTTTAATTGAAGGCCATCAACTCGATGTCACCAACGAGGCCGGTACTCGTGAACTTGTTAGCAGAATCATTTCAAAGCATGGCCGGCTCGACGTGCTGGTGAATTGCGTCGGTGGATACGCCGGCGGTACGTCACTATGGGAACTCGACCCGAAAGTTTTCGAACAGATGTTGGCACTGAATCTGCGCAGCGGGTTCCTGCTCTCTCGCGCTACGGTGCCCTTAATGTTGCGGCAAGGCACTGGCGTTGTCATCAACGTGGCGTCACAGGCGGCGGTGAATCATGCAGCGGGAGCGGCGGCCTACGCTGCTTCGAAAGCTGCGGCGGTCGCGATGATTGATTCCCTCGCCGCAGATCTGAAGGGCACGGGGGTAAGGGCAAATTCAATTCTTCCCAGCATCATTGATACGCCTGCAAATCGGCGAGCAATGCCGAACGCCGACTTCAGCAAGTGGCCGAAGCCGGAAGAGATCGCGCGCGTTATCCTTTTCCTATGCAGCGATGAAGCTAAGCTGATACACGGAGCGGCGATTCCCGTGTATGGCACATCTTGATCTCGGAGCGAAAACGCCCGCTTACTCTCCTCCCTTTACGACGGGAAGCTCAATAAACGTCTCCTGGCCCGGCGTGTGATATACGCGTTGCGTTGCTTTCTTGTAGTTCTCCGGTTTGGCCCAGAAGATGTTCGGCACAAAAGTCTGCGGGTTCCGGTCGTAAAGCGGGAACCAGGCCGACTGAATTTGCACCATGATTCTGTGCCCGGGCAGGAACACGTGGTTTGCGGTCGGCAATGCGAATCGGTAAAGAAGAGGCTTATCTGGAGCGAGCGCGCTCGGTTTTGAAAGGCTTTCACGATAGCGGCCACGAAAGATGTCGGCGGAGACCATCAATTGATACCCGCCCATTTCTTCGTCGCCGGCAACTTCATCGGGATAAACATCGATCAGCTTTACAACCCAGTCGGAATCGGTTCCGCTAGTTGATGCGACAAGGTTCGCCATTGGCTGGCCACTGATCTTCACCGGCGCTGTTAAAACGTCTGACGTGAACGCGAGAACATCGGTCCGGCCGGAGGCTTCGCGCTGATCGTCGACCAGCCACTGCGGCCAGGTGAAACGTCCCGTGTAGCCGACCGGTTGGCTGGGACGGGCGCGGTACGGAACCGGCTTGGCAGGATCCGAAACGTATTCGTCGTAGGCGTTGTCGCTGCGCTTGGGTTCGGAGAAGCTCACCTTCAGATCGCCATTCAGATACAGCGGTGTGGGTTTCGGAGTGCAGCCTGATTCGCAACCGGAGGGCCACGACGATAAGCGCTCCCACTCATTTTCGCCGGTCACAAACGCGGTTACAGGTGCGACATTCATGGCAGGCGCATCGTCCTTCAGGAAATGGGCGAGAAATGGCGCAAGAATTCTCTCGCGGAAATAAAGTCCAGTATCGCTATTGAATTTCAGCGCACCGAGAGTACTGCCGTCTTCAATTTCCTGCCCGTGGTGCCAGGGACCCAGCACGAGAAAAACTTTGTCATTGTTTACATCTTTCGACTTTATTGCCTTGTAAACCGCTGGCGCTCCGTAAATGTCTTCCTGGTCCCACAGGCTATCCACAAGCATCACTGGAACTTTCAGGGGTTGTTGCGCGAGAATTTTGTCCATTGCCTGCTGTTGCCACCATGAGTCGTAACTGGGATGGGCAAGCAACTGATGCCAGAAACCGAGTTGTTCCAGTCCGTGGGTGCGTCCGATTTCTCCTGCCGATCCTTCCATGTATAAGTCGTAGTCGTCAAAGTGGCCGGTCCACCATTTCTCTTCATTTTTACGCGTCCCCTCCTGTTCATAGATGTACGGCATGTTCTGCTCGCGAAACGCGCCATTGTGGAACCAGTCGTCCCCCATCCACCCATCGACCATAGGGTTCATAGGAACGGAAACTTTAAGGGCAGGGTGCGGATTGACGAGGGCCATGAGCGGCAAAAATCCGTCATAGGAAATCCCGAGAATACCCACCTTGCCGTTTGATTCGGGAATATTCTTGACCAGCCAGTCGATTGTGTCGTAGGTGTCCGTGGATTCATCGACCGGCGTCGGATTCAGCGGCCCGTGAAGCGGACGGTTCATGACAAAATCGCCCTCGGAGTGATACTTGCCACGAATATCCTGCACAACGCGGATATAGCCACCCTGAAGAATAACTTCGGTCGCGTTGTCGTATCCCCAGAGCACCGGACCGAGATGCGAACTAGCCGCGTGGCTGGTAAGCGCCTCCGCATCGTAGGGCGTGCGCGTAAAAAGGACCGGAGCACGTTGCGCACCTTTCGGGACAAGAATGACTGTGTGCAGCTTGACGCCATCGCGCATGGGGATGTCAACAGCCCGTCGGGTATAGTTCCAACTCGACTGATTCACATGAAATGTTCCTGGGGTTTCGCTGGGATAGTCGGGGTACTGCGATTGCGAAGTTTGCGCCGCGCAAACTAGCGAAAAACAGCAGATCAACGTGCAGGTGGCGTTGATTCGTTTCATGGAGACCTCAATACGAGGATTGGATTTTTGAAAACCGAGAATTATAGACGAAACACTTTGATATCAGCGCCCCGGGTTTTGCTGAACATGCCGTAGTCTTTCTCTTCCTTAAAACGACCTGCGGTTTTACTCCTTCAAGTACACTCGTTGCATCCAATCCAGTAGAATTGGACTGCAAATGACTGTCTCGTCTGTACCGCCGCTGGCACCGCAAAGCATTTCGGAAAAGCCTACCGGCGCCCGGCGAGCGGCAACTTTGTTTTCAGCGTGGATTCGCGACCTGGTCATTTCGCTGGCGATTTCGGCCTTCATCATCGTGTTTCTTTACCAACCAGTGAAAGTGGAAGGCACAAGCATGATGCCTTCTCTCGACGACCAGGAACGCATCTTTATCAATAAATTCGTCTATCGCATTGAGCCGATCCAGCGCGGCGATATCGTTGTATTCCGCTATCCGCGCGATCCCCAAAAGAGCTTTATCAAGCGCGTAATCGGCGTGGCTGGCGATCATGTGCGCATTGTCGACGGTCGCGTATATCTAAATGGCAAGTTGCTCGTCGAAGATTACGTTCCACGCATTTTCCAGGATGACCGCTCCTACCCTGACGTCGTAGTCCCACCCGATACTTACTTCGTGCTTGGTGATCATCGCAGCCTTTCAAACGACAGCCGCGACTTCGGGCCGGTTGACGTTTCCTATATTTACGGCAAAGCTGTCTTCGGCTATTGGCCAATGGATAAGCTGGGAAGGTTGAGGTAGGCTGTAAGCCGTCAACACCGAACGGTCACCAATCGGGCTAAGCACTTCTGAAGATCCAAAAAGCTTGTCATCGGCGAAGAGTGAAACGTCTCAATATCTTCATCTAAAGCTTCGTCACAATCCACTCCCCTACTTCCTTCGTTCCTAAGCTCCCGCCGAGATCTTGCGTAATTTTCTTCTGGCGCACAGCTTCGAAAACGACGGCCTCGATCTTTTGTGCCTCGCTCGTCAGGCCCAGATGAGCGAGCATCATCGCCGCAGTGAGGATCGCACCCATGGGGTTGGCAACGTTTTTGCCAGCCAATGGCGGGGCAGAGCCATGGACTGGCTCAAACATCGATGTTCGGCCTGGATGAATGTTGCCACTGGCCGCCATACCGAGGCCTCCTTGCAGCGCAGCGGCGAGGTCGGTGACGATGTCGCCGAACATATTATTGGTGACGATGACGTCGAACGCTTGCGGATCGCGGACGATCTGCATGCAGAGCGCGTCCACATACATATGTTCAGCTTTGATCTGCGGAAATTCGCTCGCGACTTGTTTGAATGCGCGGAGCCAGAGTGAGCCTGCGTAGGTCATCACATTGGATTTGTCGCACATGAGTACTTTTCCCCGCGGACTCCCATCGGCTTTCTTATTGTTCAGCGCGTATTCGAATGCAAACCGAATTACTCGCTCAAC
>DATBIE010000083.1:0-77185 GCA_036557105.1 Terriglobales bacterium | reverse complement strand
GTTCCAGCGTTGAAGCGGGCCCTGAAGCTAAAGCCTTCACTTACGAAATCTAAATACGTTCTTGCAATGTCTCTATCAGAGCTCGGTCACTATGATGAAGCGCTACCCGGGCTTGAGAATGGATTTCGCTCTCCCGATCGGGAGATGAAACGCATATGTGGCCTGCAGCTTGAGCGCGCTTACACCGGACTTAAACGCGACAATGATGCCGTCAAAGTTGCGCTGGACATGGAGCGCTTGTACCCGAATGATCCCGAAGTGCAATATCACGATGGAAAAATCTTTGGGAATCAGGCCTTCGTCACGATGCAAAAGCTGTGGCAGGCAGACCCGGATTCGATTTGGAGACATCAGGCTGAGGCTGAGGCGCTGGAGAGTCAGGGATCGTATGAGGCAGCGATTGGACAGTATCGCGACGTACTCGCCCGCGATCCAAAACGGCCAGGCATTCACTATCGATTGGGCAGAGTTTTGCTGGCGCGCTCGCAGAAAACCGGTTCAGCACAGGATGCACAGGATGCTGCCCATGAGTTTGAGCAGGAACTGCAAGTGAATCCGACAAATGCCAATGCTGCTTATGAGCTCGCGGAAATCAATCGCAGTGCTGGAAAGCTCGCAGACGCAGAGAGATATTTTGAGCTGGCGTTGAAGGATCATCCTGATTTTGAAGAAGCACAGTTAGGTCTGGCAGCTGCATTGATCGCCGAACAAAAGTCCGCGACTGCATTGCCGCACTTGCAGAAAGCAATTTCGTTGAACCGTGACAACGAAGTCTCCTGGTGGCGGCTGGCGCAAGTGGAGCGCGCATTAGGAAATTCTGCTGAGCAGAAGAAGGCTCTTGCTGAGTTTCAGCGCCTGCATTCGCAAAGCTCAGGGCGCCACGAATCTGCAAGCAAGTTATTTTCGTCGGATGAAGTCACAAAACAGCAGGTTGAGCCGCACACTCCCGAATAGCACTCCTTAACTCAGGAGCCAACATGAGTCGAATGAACCGTCGTCGCTTTGTAGCGAACACAACTCTGGCTGCAGGCGCAGCAAGCCTGCCGAAGTCGCTGCTCGCGTTTCAAACTGCAACTTCTAGGTCCAGCACATTTCCAACCGGTTTCTTCTGGGGAGCTTCTACCGCAGCAGCGCAAGTGGAAGGCTCACCCAATGCGGACGGCGGCGGTCTGAGCATCTGGGATGTTTTTTTACGTACCCCCCATGCGACCAAGGACGGCAGCACAAACGTTATCGCAGATGACGAATATCATCGCTGGCCCGAAGACGTGAAACTGATGCAGCGGCTCGGGTTCAACGCTTATCGTTTTTCGATTTCCTGGCCGCGCGTAATTCCGGAAGGCACGGGGGCCGTCAACTCAAAAGGCCTTGACTACTATGATCGCTTAATCGACGCATTGCTCGCGGCGAATATTACCCCATTCGTCACGACCTTTCACTTTGACTATCCCGAAGCGCTGCAACAAAAAGGTGGATGGCTGAACCCGGACAGCCCGCAGTGGCTTGCCGATTACGCCCATCTTCTTTCTTCACGTTTTTCCGATCGCGTATCGCACTGGCTCACCATCAACGAGCCGAATATCTACTGGGGATTCGGTTCGGAGATCGGCATGAACCCGCCCAACCAGAAACTTCCAGACGCAGATCTGGTGCGCGGCTCGCACAACATCCTGCTTGGTCACGGCAAGTCGGTGCAGGCGATTCGAGCCGCGGCAAAGCGTCCAGTGGAAGTTTCGCTACCGTTTGCGGGGATCGTCAGTAATCCAGCGACGCGTGACGCGAAGGACGTGGAAGTTGCGCGAAAGGCTTCGTTCGCCGTGAAAAAAATTCCCTTCATTCCGGGATTTCCGCCATTAGCAATGTTGAGCGCTGGATGGTGGCTGGATCCTGTTTATCTTGGAAAATATCCGCAGGACGGGCTGAAGCTCTTTCCTGACGCAGTTAAGCTGGCAAAGCCGGAGGATATGAAGACGATCAATCAGCCGCTCGATTTTTGTGCCATCAATTTGTATTTTGCGCCGAAGCTGAAAGCCGGTCCAGACGGAATGCCGGTGATGGTGCCGGAAGCGCCGGATGTTCCTCGTTCTCATTCCGGCTGGACCATGACACCTGAGCTGCTCTACTGGGCTCCGAAGTTTTTGTACGAACGTTACCGACAGCCGATCGTGATTACCGAAAATGGCTGGTCAGGCGATGACAAACCGGCAGACGGCAAAGTGCACGATCCGCAGCGCGTCCGTTTCTTGAATGAATACTTAAAGTCTTACTTGCGTGCATCACAAGATGGCGTGCCCCTGAGAGGCTACTTGCATTGGTCTCTGCTCGACAATTTCGAATGGGGAGCAGGACTCGAACAGCGGTTCGGATTGATCTACGTCGATTTTAAAACGCAAAAGCGGATCGTGAAGGACTCGGCTATGCGTTACAAGCAGATCGTCGCGTCAAACGGCGCGGCGCTGTAGCTTGCAACCTGTAAATCTCTACTGAAGGGTGACCGCCGCCACGCTGAAGCCGTTCAGCGTGATCTTGTCGGAATTCAGTTGCACCGTCTTCGGTGGATCGAATCCGGTCGTCTGATCGGCGTACTCCATAGTTGCGCCGTTCGCGCCGACAAGTTCGAGGTTTTGCGCATGCTCGTTCTTATTCACCAGCAGGACGCGCTTCTTCCCTTCCTTGCTGATGACCGGCATGGCATAAAGATACGGACTGCGCGGTGCCCCATCGCTGAGTTCCACGACTTTATCACCCGGGCCAAAGTTGTCGTGCAACAGCTTCAACACCCACAACCGGGGATTCGGTTTTCCATTGTTCCAATCGACCATCGAAACTGACGGAAACTGAGTCGGATAACCGACCAGTTGCGATTCGCCGGCGACATCAATCCCCATCTTCGTCATCTCGCCGAACAAATACGCGTACATAGCGCCGGTCAGGCTCCAATAGGAATTTGGAATGGGCTTTGTTATGTGGCCGGGCTGCCCTTGTGTCAAATCGTCGGCAGAAATGGCGCCGATTTCATCAATTGTAGTGCGCGTTTTGGGAGAGAGTCGTTTCCTCATCTCCTCGACATAGCGCACCGTATTCAAAAATCCATCTGCTTGGGCGAAGAACGTGTATCCCTGGATTTCAGGAGTCTGGTCTGGGGTAGGGACGGCATAGAAGTGATACGAAATAAAATCCAGTGGAATTCCTGGAAGATGATTCTTGTGATCAAGAAAATATTCGAAGTAGCGCGGATTCAACGATGGCATGGCCAGTGCCAGTCCAACGAATTTCAAATCAGGTTGCACCTTGCGCATTGCGGTGACCACGGCGTCGTACAACTTCGTGTACATCTCCGGCGACATATGATGCTCGAACTCAACTTCGTTCAGTACTTCCCAGTACGGAATTGAGTAGTGATATCCAGATTCGTGACGCTGGCCAAGTTCGTCAGTAAAGCCGCCCTTCGTGTACCAGGCAAGCAGACGCGCGTAATACTCCGCAACTTCTTTGCATGTCGGATCACGAAGTTCTGTGCCTTGCTCGTAGTCCCACGTGACCTGGTTGGGATCGGAAGGATAGGCGACAGGGTTATCAGTCTTGAACATCCATTGCGGAATGGTGCTGAAATTCAAAATCACCGAATGACCTTTTGTTGCCTCGAGAAAGTCGATTGTCATCGGATCGATCACGGAAAAATCCCAGGAAGTCTTGCCATTCTGCGGCGGGTCGAGCTCCGCAACGCCGAGTTTCGGATAGGGGAGCCACGGAACATAGCGAACGTAGTCTGCGCCAATGTCGTGCAAGGCCTTGAATGCGTTATCGTGCACGGGAGTTCCACGCCGCAGGGGTGGATTCACCACCACCTGCAATGTTGCCGACGTTTGCGATGTGCGTTCGACTTTATTCCAATTGATCTCGAGTTTTGTCTGTGCAATTGCGCTTGGAATGCACAATACAATTGCGACATAAGAGAGCATCTTCAAACAGACGGTGGTCTTCATGCAGAATCTCCTGAGGAGGAAGCGCAGTTCAGCATAGTGCCACACTCGAGCATGCGCGAGGCCCTGGAACATTCGTTATGCAATGCGAAACATACTGGCTCTTGGACCTGCTTAGTGGATAGCTCGTTGATCAAATTTATTCCCTCAGAATATGGCATGCTTTAGTAACCAGATCAGCCTGAAATTTCAATATTGGTTTTTCAAAGCAAAACTCGCTCCCGGTGCGCGCACACTTGACCTGCAACTCGCGGGATGGGAATATCGCCAGCGGTCAATTGTCGATTGAAGTGCCAGCTTCTAATCGCGAACACGGAACGAAAGACCACGAAGAACCCAAAGACGGTGAAGGGCAAACGTTGTTGCAACAAGCATTGAATGACAAATAGATATGAAAAAACTGGTTTGAAGGTAGGCCTATTCGGCATCGGGTTGGACACCTATTGGCCGCAATTTCCTGGGTTGCGAGAGCGCCTGATCGGTTACATGCAACAGGTCGAGCAACGTCTTTCCCGGTCCGATATTGGCGTGGTTAATGCTGGATTGGTCGATTCTCCAGAAAAGGCATTCGCTGCTGGACATCAGTTTCGCCGCGAAGACGTAGACGTCCTTTTTCTCTATGTCACAACCTACGCTCTTTCGTCTACCGTGCTTCCTCTGGTCCGACGCGCCAAAGTTCCGGTTATTGTGCTGAATCTTTCACCCGCTGCCGCAATCGATTACGAGTCATTCAACAAGATCGGAGAACGCGGCAAAATGACAGGCGAATGGCTTGCTTATTGCCAGGCTTGCCCCGTGCCAGAAATTGCCAACGTCTTCAGCCGATCTGGTATTCCATTTTTTCAGGTCACTGGAACCCTGAAGGATTCTTGGCAGGAAATCGATGAATGGGCCGAAGCCGCTCGCGTCGCGAACATCATGGAGCATAACCGCCTCGGCGTGATGGGCCACTACTACGGCGGAATGCTCGACATCTATTCCGATCTCACTTTGCAGTGTGCTGCATTCGGCGGACACATTGAAATCCTCGAGGTTGATGAATTGGCCTCTCTTTGTCGCGAAGTTACAACCAGCGACGTTCAGGGACGGATCAGCGAGATTCGCCATGAAATGGATGTCCAACCGGATTGCTCGCAAGAGGAACTGGAACACGCAGCAAGAACCTCCGTCGCTTTGGATCGCATGGTCGAACGCCATGGTCTCGGCTCACTCGCCTACTACTACCAGGGCACCGGCAATACCGAAAATGAAGCGGCAACAAGTTCGATCATCGTCGGCACGAGCCTTCTGACTGCACGCGGAATCCCTGTCGCCGGCGAATACGAAATCAAGAACGTGCAGGCCATGAAGATCATAGACTCATTCGGCGCCGGGGGCTCATTCACTGAATACTATGCAGTGGACTACAACGACGATGTGGTGCTGATGGGACATGACGGCCCGGGTCACATCGCGATTGCGGAAGGCAAGACTAAGGTCAAACCGCTAACGGTTTACCACGGGAAAGTCGGGCGTGGGCTTTCGGTTGAAATGTCGGTGAAACATGGCCCTGTGACCCTGCTTTCAGTAGTTGAAGCTGGCGGGAAAATCAAGCTTCTCGCGGCAGAAGGAGAATCCGTCCCAGGACCGATTCTGGAGATTGGGAATACGAACAGCAGGTATCGGTTTTCGATCGGCGCTCGGAACTTTATCACCCAGTGGAACTCGCATGGCCCGGCGCACCATTGCGCAGTGGGAATCGGCCATATAGGAAGCAAACTTCGCAAGCTCGCGGCACTGTTGAACCTGGATTATGCGCAGGTCTGCTGATCGATCACGTTTCGCTTTTCGCTTCAGCGTTTTACATATCGAAACGGCAAAACCAAATTGACGCCATCTTTTCCCGGTGAGATTATCCGTGCGCACGATTCAAGCCGCGCACGCGTATTGGTCCTTCTTCAGTTGAAAATACCTTCGGGGAAAATACATGAGAACTCGCAACTTCCTGCTTTCGATTTTTGCCGCGATCCTGTTCGCTTGTTCCACTGCATCCGCTCCCGCGCAGAATTCAACCGCAAATATTGAAGCGGGGTTCAAGAATCCGCCGGAGACCGCCCGTCCGCGCGTCTGGTGGCATTGGATGAATGGCAACATCACCAAGGAAGGCATCAAGCTCGACCTCGAATGGATGCACCGCGTAGGAATCGGCGGGTTCCAAAATTTCGACGCAGCGTTGAATACCCCGAAATTTGTCGACCAACGATTGGTTTATATGACTCCGGAGTGGAAGGACGCGTTCAAATACGCGACCACGCTTGCGGATCAGCTCGGACTGGAAGAGGCAATCGCCGGCTCACCTGGATGGAGTGAGTCTGGCGGACCGTGGGTAAAACCAAGTCAGGGAATGAAGAAGGTGGTGTGGAGTGAAACCAGAATCGAAGGCGGAAAACCGTTTTCCGGCGTGCTACCTCATCCACCCACAGTGGCCGGGCGATTTCAGGACCTTCCGACATTCGATTTTATTGCTGCAATGAGTGGCCAGCCGCAGCCGAAAGGGCCAGTCTTTTACGCAGATTCGGCCGTGATTGCATATCGCACTCCCAAGGACGATGCTCCGGTCTCTTCTCTGAATCCAAAGATCACATCGAGTGGAGGAGATATCAATGCCTCAATTTTGAGCGACGGCGATCTCGTAAAAACAACCGAGTTGCCGAAAGCGCCAACAGGAGAGCAGGCTTGGGTTCAGTATGAGTTCCCCTCCCCCCAGACAATTCATGCCGTGACGCTCGTTCTGAATGATCCAGCTTCCGCTGCCGCCAACATGTTTGGAGCGGCACAATCGTTTGCTGACGTGGAATCGAGCGAAGACGGTCAAAACTTCCACAAGCTCGCTGACATTCCCAATGACGGGGGCGTGGAACACACGATAGCCTTCCCGGCGACCGCGGCAAAGTATTTCCGGGTGGCATTCACTACGCATCCACCCGCGCAGTTTACTGAGCTCAGGTTTGATGTGGATGAACCATTCGGCAGGTTCGGCGCGGCAAAACCGAATCCCAATTTCGAGATTTCCGAACTGGTGCTCCATCCCGAGCCGCGTATCAGCCGCTTCGAGGAGAAGGCAGCATTCGCCAATTTGCCGAGCTTTGATCCTTATCCAACGCCAGCGGTCGATGATGCGGAGGCAATCCATAAAGGAGATGTGGTTGATCTGACCTCCAAAATGCAGCCCGATGGCACTCTCAATTGGACTCCGCCTGCGGGCAGCTGGGTTGTGCTGCGATTCGGCTATTCCCTTCTCGGAATCACGAACCATCCAGCCTCGCCAGAAGGCACGGGACTCGAAGTCGACAAACTCAATCCCGATGACGTTACGCAGTACATGAATACCTATCTCGACAATTACAAGAGTGCCGTCGGCGATTTAATGGGTAAGCGCGGTCTGCAATATATGGTCAGCGACAGTTGGGAAGCTGGAGCTCAAAACTGGACTGACAACATGATCTCGGAATTCACCAAGCGTCGCGGCTATGATCCTCGTCCCTGGATGCCAGTACTCACTGGCCGCATCATTGAAAGCACCAAGGCAAGCGAAGGTTTCCTTTGGGATTTCCGCGAGACACTTGGCGACATGCTGGCGGACTATCACTACGATCTGATCACTAAAATTCTGCACGATCGCAGCCTGGGCCACTACGGCGAATCACACGAAGAAGGTCGCGCGTTCATCGGTGATGGCATGCAGGTCAAGCGCAGCAATGATGTCCCCATGTCCGCAATGTGGACGCAACGCCCGGGCGTAAACCACGATCAGCCTGGCTATAACGCTGACATTCGCGAGTCAGCTTCGGTCGCACACATCTATGGACAAAATCTCGTTGCTGCCGAATCCATGACTGCCGCGTCAGGCGCCTGGGCGTGGTCACCAGCAACGCTCAAGCCGACTGCAGACAAAGAACTCGCCATGGGACTGAATCGCTTTGTGATTCACACGTCGGTTCATCAGCCCTTACTCGACAAAAAACCTGGCCTATCGCTTGGGCCCTTTGGGCAGTGGTTCACACGCAATGACACCTGGGCAGAGAATGCTAAGCCTTGGATCAGTTATCTTGCTCGCAATTCGTATCTGCTGCAGCAAGGCAAGTTCGTTGCCGATATCGTGTACTTCTATGGCGAAGACACAAACTTAACCGATCTGTTCCTGCACAAAGCTCCTGACATTCCCGACGGCTACAACTTCGACTACATCAATGCTGACGCTCTGGAGCACGTTTTGACTGTTCAAGGCGGGCAGCTTGCGACTTCGAGCGGCATGAGATACCGCGTGCTCGCGCTCGATCCTCACAGCCAGCACATGTCATTGCCAGTCCTGCGCAAAATTCGTGATCTCGTCCAGGCGGGCGCTATTGTCTGCGGATCCAAACCGACCGATACGCCAAGCCTTGCAGACGATCAGAATGAATTCCATCGTATAGCCGATCAGTTGTGGGGCTCCGGCGACGGCAGTTCCGTCGGTAAGGGCAAGGTCTATGGAAACCGCAGCCTGGGTGAAGTATTGAAGACGCTGAATGTTCCCGCGGATTTCGTGTACACCCGTCCGCAGCCGGATACAGATTTGCTCTTTGTTCATCGCCAAATCGGAGACCAGGACTTCTACTTCGTCGACAACAGAAACGATCGTACTGAAAGTCTTGATGCGACATTCCGAGTAACAGGCAAACAAGCCGAACTGTGGCACGCTGATTCAGGAAAGATCGAGCCAGCCTCGTACTATTCCGCGGCCGGCCGCACCACTGTGCCGCTATCACTCGCGCCATGGCAGACCGTGTTCGTAGTCTTCCGGAAGCCAGCGCAAGCGTCGTCTCGAACGCTGCCGAGGACGGTCGAAACTCCACTCGCAACCCTTGAAGGCCCGTGGGAGGTCACCTTCCCCCCGGACCTCGGAGCGCCACCGAAGGCAACGTTCGAAAAACTTGCTGAGTGGAATGAAAACTCCGATCAGGGCATCAAGTATTTTTCAGGAACGGCAACTTACACCAAAACTTTCGACGCACCGAAAGAATGGCTTGCTTCCGGTACAAACGTCTGGATCGATCTCGGCGATGTAAAGAACATGGCTGAGGTTCTGCTCAACGGAACGCCCCTAGGATTGGTTTGGAAAGAGCCATTCCGTGTGAATCTGACAGGCGCACTGAAGTCCGGCGCAAATACGCTGGAGGTGAAAGTAACCAATGGGTGGGCAAACCGAATTATCGGCGACCGCCAACCTGGTATGACCAAGACCTATACATTCACCTCGCCTAAGTTTTATAACGCGAAGGCGAAGCTTTGGTCCTCCGGATTGCTCGGACCGGTACAGATCATTGCATCTCGAACGCTAGCCGCGCGATGAGCGTTGCGGATATGATCTTCAGTTAATCAGGAGCTCTGAATGCGCATATTCTTCCGCACGTGCGTCGTATTGCTGTTTTCATTTCTAGCTCAAGCGGCTTACCCAGCGCCAGTAAACTTGCGATGCAACTATCGCGAGAATCCGCTCGGGATCGACACATCCATCCCACATTTTTCATGGCAGAGCGACAACACCGAACGCAATTGGAGACAGTCCGCGTATCAAATCCTGGTTGCCAGCTCGACTGAAAACCTCAAGTCCGGGGAAGGCGATATTTGGGATAGCCAAAAAATAAGTTCGGCTGATTCCGTCGATATTCCTTATGCCGGTCCGGAGCTGCAGTCGCGCAAGCGTTATTACTGGACCGTGCGCGTTTGGGACGCCAATGACCAGGAATCGCAAGCGAGTGAAGATGTCTGGTGGGAGATGGGTCTGCTCCAGCCCCGTGATTGGACCGCAACCTGGATTACCTGGAAAGATCCGCAAGCAGGTGCCGATCGTACTGGCATTCGCTGGATTTGGCCTGCAGGACAGAACGCGCTTGAAGCCGTTCCGAAATCGGTTCTTGTCTTTCACACCACCATAAAACTCAAAGAAGCCCCGCATGATGCGACGCTATTTGTGCTTGCGCGCGGAGACTTCAAGGCCGAGGTCAATGGACAAACGGTTGGGTCCAAAGAACATTGGCATGACTTTGATCGGGAAGATATCACTACTCAACTGAAGTCAGGCGAAAATTCCATCGATATCACTGTAACGGTTCCTGAACCGGAGCGCTTCGATCTTGATGCGGGCGCAAAAACAGTGAAATCAGCGCTCGCTGCATTGGTAAAGATCACGCGCCCTAGTGGCGCCATTGTGAGAATATCGACAAATAATAAGTGGAAGGCAAAGGCGGAGAGTGATGCCAAGTGGAAGAAAACTGCAGAGGTCGGCACGTTGGATAGTTCTTCGTTCGAGACTGCTCCCCCGCTACCCGAGCCTGCCTCCTTGCTGCGACACACCTTCGACATTTCGAAGACTGTTCAGTCCGCACGGCTGTATGTGACTGCCCTCGGCGCATATCGCGCGTTCATCAATGGGCAGAAGATTGGCGATGGTGTTCTTACGCCCGGATTCACCGATTACAGCAAGCGTCTGCAGTACCAAACCTACGACGTGACTTCCATGATTGCGAACGGGAAAAATGTGCTCGCCGCAGAACTGGGCGAAGGATGGTTTGCCAGCGGAATGACATGGGTGGGGCAACCGTATTTCTTCCAGCCCCCACCGGTTCGGCTCATCGCGCAGCTCGAGATCCTCTATTCCGATGGCAGCCGCGACACGATTTCCAGTAACGAATTCTGGAAAACTGCCCCTTCCCCGATCCTGCACTCTGAAATTTACTCTGGCGAGTTTTATGACGCGCGCAACGAGATCGCAAACTGGAACCAGCCGTCCTTCGATGACTCAAAGTGGCCACAAGCCTCAACTGCGCCGCAGCCCTCTTCTGCTCTCGTCAGCCAGGTCGACACGCCGGTGCGCGTGATCCAAAGCATCACGCCAAGAACGGTGACTCCAGTAAACGGCGCTTACGTCTACGACATGGGACAGAACATGGTCGGATGGGCGCAGCTTAAAGTATCCGGTCCTGTCGGAACCCGTGTCCGCCTGCGTTTCGCCGAACGACTCAACAAGGATGGCAGCATCTACATCGAAAATCTGCGCAACGCGGACGCGACCGATACCTATGTTCTTAAAGGTGAAGGTGAGGAAACACACGCTCCGCGCTTCACTTTCCATGGGTTTCGTTATGTCGAGATGACCGGGTTCCCTGGCACTCCAACGGCCGCGAACCTCACTGGAGAAGTCGTGAGCAGTGTTGGTCAAAACCCGACGGCACGGGTTGATACCGCAAGTGATCTTGTGAATCGCATGTGGTCAATCGGCATCTGGGGCCAGCGCGGGAACTTTCTCAGCATCCCCACCGACTGCCCACAACGCGACGAACGTCTTGGTTGGATGGGCGATGCCGGTGTCTTTTGGCGCACCGGAACCTACAACTTCGACATCGACACCTTCTCGCATAAATTCATGCGCGACGTGACTGACGCGCAGACCGCGTCGGGAGACTTCACCAACGTCTCGCCGGATTCGATGCGGCCACACGGCAGCGAAGGAGCGCCAGGATGGGCCGATGCCGGCGTAATCATTCCGTGGACCACGTGGATGCAATATGGCGATCGTGGAATCATCGAGAAAAACTGGGACTCGATGCAGCGCTTCATGGACTTTATCGCCAAGTCCAACCCCGATTTCATTCGCAAAAACGGAGTAGGTCCGAACTACGCGGACTGGCTCGCGCCTGACGATCGCACTAACAAGGATTTGCTCGCTACGGCTTACTGGGCGCTGGTCGCGCACATGATGCAGCAGATGGCGCATGCCATCAATAAGGAAGATGATGCGCAGAAATATGCCGAACTGATCGACAATATTCGCGCTGCCTTCCAGAAGGCGTACATAAAAGCTGACGGGACCGTCGGCACTGGCACTCAGACTTCGTACGTAGTTGCGCTCTATACGAAGGTGGCGCCTGCTGCGATTGAGCCCGCGCTGGTCAACAATCTTGTGAAAGATATCGAATCGCGCGGCTGGCATCTTTCGACTGGATTTCTTGGTACGCCGTTCCTTCTTTTTACGCTTGCCGATCATGGCCGCACAGATGTTGCCTACAAGTTGCTCCTGAACGACACCTATCCTTCCTGGGGATACATGCTCTCGAAAGGTGCGACTACCTGGTGGGAACGCTGGAACGGCGATACCGGCGATCCGGCAATGAACTCATACAATCACTACGCATTCGGATCGGTGGTCGCGTGGGTCTATCGCTATTTGGCTGGCATCGACACAGCAAGCGACGGGCCAGGCTTCCAGCACATTATTATTCGTCCACATCCTGATACCGCGATGACGCACGCCAGCGGTGAATACGAATCTGCTTACGGCAAAATCAAGACGCAATGGAGCACTGAGCCGGGCAAATCATTCTCGCTGAAAGTCACGATTCCAGCGAATGTAACAGCCACAATTTACCTGCCCGAACTTCCTAGTGCGCACTTGACGGAAGGTGGTTCTCCCGTGCGCGGCCTGTCGCAGGAAAATGGCGAGTACGTCATCAATGCCGGATCAGGATCATACGATTACGAGATCCGCTGAGGTGCAGGTATTACTGAACGAGCGGGCTGACTCCCCGTGGTCCGACCACGATTATGTCGACTGCGTACGCAGAAATTCCACCGCTTCCGCAGCTTTGCTCCTGCCAGGAAACCACGTATTTGTCTGGATTGGCGTAGTTGCTGAGCACAGTGTTCCACTTCCCACTATTTGAAAAATTTGATCCTGTCGGACAGATCTCCGGGGATAAGCCGGCAGTAAAAAGTTGAACATACGAAACCTGGAAGCCGCCGTTTAATCCCATCAGGGATGGCGAGGTATTCATCTCGTCCTGACCACCTGCAAAAGATGCCGCGTTGTCGTCACGAACTACCGCGAATGTGTGGCCGGGCATTACTAGCGAATCGGCTGAGGGACTGAATACATTCGCCTGGACAGCATGATCGGTGATGTCTTTCGTGTTTTCGGGCGTAAACCAGGACAGAGTTTCGATTTTCAAGGCCCCGAGTTCCTTAGGACCACTGGGAACTGTGGGGAATGGTATCGCGGGCAAGGTTTGTTCTACGCGCACAGCCCAGAAGCCAAAGCCGGGTACCGATTGTACCTGCGGTTTGCCATTGCCCGGAATTACCAGCACGGTTGCTGACCAGTAGTTGTCGTAAAACCCGCTGGTGTGAGTGTCCACAACAACCTGGATTTCAGAGTCCGTCCAAGCCTGCGCTTGCCGGGGATCGGCTCCCACCGAGGGCAGTAACCGTATCCAGTCGGGATGCTGGTGAATACCGAGCACGGTTGGACTCACCATCGTCGACGAGGTTGCAGACTGCCGCCTTACGCCTGTGAGATAAACTTCCCCAGGATGATTTCCGAAACCGCACCCGTGGATGACGTAGTTTTTGCCGGGCTCGAGAAGAATCAAGCTGTCGACGCCGTTTGATCCACTCACGTCGTCAATTCCGGGGCGCAGACACCTCAGTCCCGCGCGGACCTCGCCTGTGTTCGCTGACGAAACTCCGCGAGTCTTGTTTCCTCGCGCTTGCGCCGCCATACCCGGAGCAGTAGACAACATGCCACGCCTCGCGGCAGCTTGGGTGCGTTCCGGTGCAGCCAAGTCCGATGATGTTGACGACACTAGATTTTCCTGCCTGGACGCTGAAAGCAGTTGGTGAGAATGGCTCGCGGGAGTAGAAACCTGCGATTGACTCGTACGGTAATGCTGTTTGGCAGCCGCAATCATTTCTGGAGTCGGCCGATTTTGCACGGGAAACGAAACCCGAGCGCTGGGCCTTATGCTTCGTGAAAGCTTCTGCAACAAATCCGGCGTCAGATTCCAGCGAAATGCGGAGACCTTCCCGATCCGGGCGCGTTGCGAATCTTTCAGCGTCTGCGAAAAGCAATTCGGAACAACACAATTCAAGGCGCCCACCACAACGCCTAGCAAAAGCACCCGGCCCGGAAGCATGAAACCTCCTTTCTGGTACCCGCGAGTACGGCAAGGTCGGTGATAAATCGGCCTTTTGCAACGGTCAAAGGAACTGCTCCTGATTCATTTCTGACCCAACAAAACAAATAATTTGAGGGGTTTAAGACACCTAATGACGCATCACTGCTCGCGGTGCTATGATTCGTGCCACGCTGCGAACTCGCCTCGCCATTACATATGCCACGTGAGGTTACTTCCTCCAAGGTTTTCCGATTCGGGTTGTTCGAAGCCGATCCCGCCAACAATGCGCTGACACGAAATGGCCTTCGCGTCAAAATTCAAGATCAGCCTTTTCGCGTTCTCCTTTTATTACTGGATCGGCCAGGAGAGATTGTCAGTCGCGAGGAATTGAGGCAACAACTTTGGCACGAAGGCACCTTTGTCGACTTTGACGGAAGCTTGAACGTCATCCTGAAGAAGCTGCGTGCGGCAATCGATGATGATTCCGATAACCCGCGCTTTGTCGAAACTGTACCTAGGCGCGGCTACCGCTTCATTGCCCCTGTAGACGTGCATGAGCGTGATGAAATGTCCCGCCGAAATCAGCCTGCCAATGGGCACCGGAACGGTACAACGCAAGTTATGGAAGTTTCCGCGCCGGAGGCTGTGAAAACAAAAGCCCCGCCCTTCCGCTTGCGTCCCCTTAGTCTAGTGGTAGGAGTTGCAGCTATCTTCGCAATTTCGGTGGTTGTTTTCATCGCTGTTCGCTTACGTGGATCAAAGAAAAGCGATGTCGAGTCCGGCACTGAAAGTTCGATTGCGGTGCTTCCCTTCTCGAACGGCGGCGCGGGATCGGACTTCGATTATTTGCGCTTTGCGATCGCCTCTGACATCGTGACCGATCTTACATATGCACGATCGATTTCTGTTCGTCCCTTCGCATCCACAACCCGTTTTGCTGCCATTCCTATAGACCCTGAAACTGCGGGACGCCAGATGAAGGTCTCTTATGTAATCTCCGGTGATTTTGTCCAGGAAAATGGCAAGCTTAACGTAACCGCCGAACTGACTCGCGTCTCGGATGATCGCCTTCTCTGGAGAGACACTCTGGTTGCCGACCCCACTCAACTGATGAAGCTGCACGAGGACATGGCAGAGCGCTTGCAAAGCGGCGTAGTCGGCACATTAGGTGGGAAGGCGATAAAAGAAGATATTCCAGTACCGCACAATCCCCGAGCCTACGATCTATACCTGCGAAGTGTTGCGGTGCCACGCGACCCAGTGCCGAACAAAGCCGCGATTTCCGCTCTTAATGAAGCGCTCGCAGAGGACCCAGACTACGCCCCGGCGTGGCGAGAGTTGGCATGGAGGGCGTATCTTGATGCGTCTTATTCGACCGGGGGTGAAAAGCTCTACCAGGTTTCGGCGGATGCGTCGGCGCGCGCAGCAGCTCTGGATCCGAACGGCACAGCAAATTCGATCACGATCAGAATCGAGCATGGCAATGTCGAGGAAGGTTTTGACGAAGCCCTAAGATTACTTTCGCGAAGGCCGGACGCCTCTAATGCACATTTTGAAATGTCCTATGTATATCGCTACGCCGGTCTTTTGGATCAGGCCGCACAGGAGTGCAATACGTCTCTCGCGATCGACCCCGGGGACTACCTGTTTCGCTCCTGCTCCAAGGTGTTCATATACAAAAAAAACTACCCGCGCGCACAGTTGTTCTTGAATCTGGACGGCAATTCCGGATGGACAGTCCGCGAGCAGATGCAGGCAGCGTTGCGGCAACAGAATTATGAAATGGCTTTAGCAATGGGCATCATTGCAATTGAAAGCGGGTATAAGGACTCACAACTGGTAGTAACAAGACTTGAGCACAAACCCGCCGCCGAGATGTCGAAGGTCGCTGCCAAAGCCGAAAGCGATGCCCTGCAGCAAGCCGATTCGGAAGAAGCCTATGAAGTTGCGGCCATGTTGAGCTTTGCGGGACAAACTGATCGGTCGCTCCGCGTCCTGAAAAATGCTATTCACAGAGGTTATTGCGCAACTCCCCTGCTCGATCTCGATCCGTTGCTTTCCAACGTGAGCACCCAACCGGAATTTCAGCAAATCCGGACCATCTCTGCTTCATGCCAGCAGTCCTTTCTTAATCACATGAAGTCCGCTCAGACAAGAATCAGTCCGTCTTCAAATTGAGTCATTCCTACCGGTCATCTGCGCGCGCAGAGTGATTGACACGTAAGCATTTAGCAAGTCACTCACAGATCAGGGCGAGTTCCTTTGACCGCAGCAGTTTCCCGGTTTATTCCACTCATGTTCGCTTCATTTTCGGCACCGGAGAATGGGAACATGAGGGCGCATCATTTTTCGACATTCAACTTGGCGTTGCTCGCGGCTACGTACTGCGTCTTTGTCGCAATGACGGTGAATGGGCAAACGGCGGCCCCGAACCAGGGAGTGCTACTTCGTCCACAATCGCCCACTCTGCTGCAGAGCGCTGCGGCCAACGGCTGCACCGTGGGGGCGGTCCAACTTCAAATCACTACCGGAAACGACGACCTACGCGGAGGGAACAATAACCTGAACGTCGAAATTCACTATGTCAACGGCGACATGCAAACCGCCACGAATGTGAACAAAGGAGCCAATTGGGGGAATCACAGTTTCAACGGCGTTTATATCAATCTGAACCGGCCCGTCGCTCCAAATCAAATCAAGCAGATTCGTTTGATCCACTCTGCCGGGGGCAGGTATACGCCCCCTTCCCCGGGACAAGCTGGTCTGACAGCCGTTCCGGTTTTTGGGCCTGTGCTTGGAACAGTTTCCGCTGCAGAGGGAGTACAGACCGAAGATAACTGGAACATGGCTCAACTTCAGGCATTCGCTTTGGGCAAAGGAGTGAACGTGCCGATTGCTTCCGCCGGTTATCACAGGTTCACAGGGAGCAATCCGTCTTTCGACATCAATGCGCAGCCGGGAGTTACCTGTCCAACTGCAAATCAGGTGGCAAAAATTTCGTTCACATTTATTACTGCAGACGATGATCTTCGCGGGGGAAAGGACAACCTCGACATAGCGATTCTTTTCGCGGATGGGACGAGTCAGGGTGCGTCCAATGTCAATCACAGCCAGAATTGGCCGAACGGAAGTACTAAAGGCACCGAGATCCTGCTAAACCGCCCCGTGGCAATAGACCAGATTCGCGGTTTCACTCTTGAGGACACGTTTACTGGAGGTCCAGGCGGCGATAACTGGAACATGGCTTCGATGGAGGCCGATGCCTATCTGGTGAACGGATCTTCTCACACCATAGCGAAGTCTGGATACCACAAGTTCAGCGCCGACTGGAGCGGGGTTAAGGCCAAACAAATAACCATTCCAGCTCACCAGATCAACTGATTTTTCATTCGTGACTGGAGGACATTATGCGGGCGAGAAAATACACGTCATTCTATCTATCGTTTTCGGCAAGCGTGTTCGTGCTGTTGACCTGCGCGACTGGCGCGGCGCAGGTCACTGTCGCCAAACCGCCGACGCCGACGGTTAGGCCGGCTGGTCCGCACCGCCAAGAGCCTCCTGGCGCGCAGCATCCACCAAACAACGCCGGAGACGTTGAAGGTTTTGTCTATTGGGACACGGCCGCTATTACTCAAAAGCATCCTGGGACGTGTGGCGGGCTCGCCGTCGTCGTGAGTCCGGCGGGTTCCTCGAACAACCTGATACAACTCGGCAACAACTTCAAGTATGCCGGACAGGTCAAAGCATTTCTCTATGGCGGCAAGATCGTGGTCTACGACGTATGCATTTACGCGTACCACGGCCAGCCTGTGGGACCGCAACTGCAAGCGCAGCTTGTAATCACGCAACCCAATCAGTTTTCGCCGAATGTAGCGCCTCAGATTGCGACCATCTCTCCAATCACGATCATCAATGCGCAATGCAACATGCTGCCTAAGATTGTTCCTTCCACGGTCGGAGATCTGACTTCGCATTGGGGATCATGCCAGAATCGCGCCTACGATGTTAACTTCGCGCTTGTGCCATCAACCCATATGTTGGGTACGAGCGAAGGCACACGAGGCACGCTCTTAAACGCCAACAGAGGCGCAGTGAGTCCCGGACCGATTAATTCACCTTCGCCTGGGATGTTGGATGGCGGGTTGAAACCGACGGCGCAGCAATCGCGTTCGGAAGGAATGTTGACCCGCGGTGTGAGTCCAGGCCCCCAGCAAACGTCCACGCATACGGTTCCCGTCCCGAGGGATCCGGGGCCAATTAGTTCGCCTTCAAGCGGAGTACTTCCAGGCGGCGCGAATCCGGGGCCGCAAAACGCCTCGCATGGAATGCTGGTTCCGGCAGTGAAGCCGACTCAGACTCAAACTTCCAACACGAAGGGAACGCCTGGGCAGCTGTTGCCGTACCGGCCCGGCGCCGGAACGCTCACCAATGCCGACGTGATCGGCTTGGTAAAGGGCGGAGTTCCCGAGTCCGCAATCATCAATCAGATCAAGTCCTCCAATGGACAATTTGATCTTTCCCCTCAAGGTTGCAGCGCGCTGACACAGGCGCGCGTGAGCACGAATGTTCTTAATGCGATGGGGAACGGCGGTGCGAGCCCATGCTTCACCGGCGGAGTTCGTACGGGAAATGGCGCGGACGATTTGAACCCGCAGCCCTATCCACCGAAAGGTCACTCGTAGGCGCGAGGCGCACTACGCAGAGCAGTTTGGAGAACAGCATGGAACTCAAGAATCGCATTCGCACACTGGTGATGATCGGACTGATGGTTCCGGGATTGTTTTCGCAGCAAACGCCGAAGCCGCTTACCAACGATGACGTAATCACGATGGTGAAGAATGGCATGCCGGAATCGGTTGTGGTTTCGGCGATCCAGTCGCGATCAGGAAAATTCAGCACATCGACTTCGGAACTGGTTCGCCTGCACAAGGCCGGAGTTACCGAAAATGAACTGAACGCGATGATCGGAGTGTCGAGCAAAGGTAGCGCAAGTCAGGCCGCTGTACCTGCGCCAGCCGCGGCTCCCGCGGTCCCAAAGAGCCGAAAGCCGACACTCAGCGTCACTTCAGGTAACACCACGCAAGTGCTGCAACTCGAAAAAACTCAACTGGCGGAAACGAAAACCAAGCCCTCATCCATGAAGAGCTTGGCCTCGGATTCTGTCGTCGCGCAGGCGATGCAGGCGGGCGTCAATGAAGCAGGTATGGCTGCCGCTATGCACATGAATTACGGCGTCGGAGGCGAATCAGTGCAGCAGGCTGGAACTATTTTCTCAAGCGTAATGTCGCACCGCCAGCCGAAAGTAACTTACGTGTGGGGCGTGCCGGGGCCGGCTTCGTCGAATGTTCTGCAAAGCGCGGCGCCAAGTTTCACTCTGGATTTTTCGCGCGTGTTGGGCGTGACTTCGGACGACTACGCACCCGTAATTGTGAAGTTGACGCCGGCGCAGAGCACTTGCCGCATTATCGGCGCCACTCAGGGCAAAGCGGATGCGAGCTCCAGCCCCGCTGCCGACTGGCAGATCTATTCGAATTTCCTCGAAGAGCGGGTCAATTCGCAATTGCAAAAGCTCGCGCCGGGAAAGTACAAGCTTGCGCCAGCCTCCGAACTCGCAGCAGGCGAATACGGTGTCGTGCTGCGTCCGATTTCAAAAGCGAAAAAGTTTTCCGGGGGCGATGTGGCGCGCGGCCAGGGAGATGGTTTGATGTTCGATGCTGTGTGGACGTTTCAGATTTCAGAAGACGCGCAGTAGTCACGACGAGGAGCATGCGGTGCGCACAAAAGGAAATCGGACGATAATTCGCATATCTGCTGTGGTTACGGCGATTGCTGTGCTGTTCGCAATCACGGCTTGCAACAAAACCAGGAATGCTTCGGCACAACCGGGCCAGACTCAAACGCCCGCCAGTACGAGCCATGCGAGACCGCCTCGAATTACGCAAGCATCCGGATATGCGCATGTAACGTTTCGCCCGAACGTTCGCACTATGGAACAGGAAGAGGGAAAGAAGGCGCTCATTGGCGTGAGCAGCGATGAAGCCAGTCTCCTGTTCGATCCGTCAAATGCCGTTGCACGGTCTTTGCGACCTGGAGATGTCCTGCTGATCAAAGGACTCTTGGCCCGCAACGTTCTCGACGCTGAGATGACACCGGATGGGGTAATTGTGTTGACTCAGCAGACTTCCCTTACGGAAGTCGTTCAGGATGGGCAAATTCACATGGGGGTGCCCGTCCGCTTTGGGGCCGCACAGGCCACCCTCGAATCTCCGCGCCACAGTTTTCTGGCTTCCCTGCCCTCGCTTTTTGCAGAGCCCTTGTACGCGCAAAGCCCCGATGCCGTCAGCGCGCAACAGGCCGAGGCCAAAGGCAACATGGACGCATACGGAAACCTGATTAAGGGAGCGTTCAAATCGGTAATTGAAGGCTGGAAGACAGATTTTCAAGCTACTCCCGGAGAAGGCAAGACCGATCTCAAAATTACTCTCACCAAGAGCGTTGGAGGCTTCGAGGCAATTATTTCGGGCGAAGGTTACATCTCGAATTTTGATTTCGATTCGACCATTGCAATCAACCAAAGCAAGCTCGAAAACATGGAAACAGCCTTCAACAACATGAATGGCTTAATGAACTTTCAATGGACGGTGGCGAAAGATTCTCCGGGGGTCATGGCGGAGGAGACACGCATAAAACTGCCGGGCGCGATTGATGTTCCCTTGGCGAAACTTCTCGAAGGCTTGCCGCTGTATCTGGAAGTCAGTGGGGCGCTTATGATTCATCCCGCCATTACCGGGGGCAAAGAATACACCAAAGGGAATTTTCGTATCACCTACGACGGTTATCAACATTTCACGGTCAAATCCGGAAATGTTAATGCCGACGGCACTGTAACCGGCGACGTCGAACTCGGCGATCACCAGGACCTTTCTCCCACTGCTCCTTTAGGAATGCTCGTGGCCGTCGCCGCTCCGCGAATCGAGCTATTGCTCGGATTGAACAAGATTTACGACAAAAGTGACATCAAGAAAGCCGCCGACATCGTTGACCAGATCGCAGATAAGGTAGCCAAGCATTTTTTTAGTCCCTCAGCTTATGCCGATTACCAGAAAAACGGGTTTCACATCGGCAGAACTTTTCAGAATGCGCTACAAACCGATGGAGCTGTGTACTTCGAAATGGTCGGCACATCGGCATCGAGCTACACGGGAATGTCAGCGATCAGCCCATGCGCGAGGTACGACCTGAGTCTCGTTGGAATGGTAGGCGCGTCGGCTGAGGCATGGGGTCAAAAGATCGGGACAGCGAACAAAGACATTTTCAAGAAAGCTATCACCAAAGTTGACCCGCCGGGCATGAGACTTTGCGAAGACATTGGAAAGAGTTGAGGACGTCGAAAGGCAGATGTAGACGAGGACGAACAAAGCCTAATCTTTGCGAAGGAAGGCAATTCATCGGGGAGGGATTGTCTGCCGAACCGAAGGGCGTGGGGTGCGCAACACGAAATCACGCATAAATACGAATTCCTAAGGAGTATGGCCATGGCGTTCTGTGCAAATTGTGGTTCAGCTTTAACTCAAGGATCGGGGTTTTGCGGAAGTTGCGGGAAACCTGTTGTGGCGTCGAGCCAGCCGCTGATTTCGTCGCCAACGTCAGTTTCAGGGGGGGCGGCGGTTGCAGCGGCTCCCGCGCCGGGTACAGTTGCCGCGGCTTCCGGATTGACATCAAACACGGCTGCCGCGCTTTCGTACTTAATCGGCTTTATCACCGGAATCATCTTCCTGGTGCTTGAACCATACAAACACGATCGGTTTGTTCGATTTCACGCTATGCAGTCGGTGACGTTCAGCGTGGCCTTCATCGTCTTCAATATCGCCTGGAGCATCGTCTGGGGAATTCTTCTCAGTGTCAGCGGCTACCTGGTCTTCATCGATCTTCCCCTTCGCCTGCTGATCTCGCTCGGCGCATTCGGGTTGTGGCTCTTTTGCATGTATCAGGCGTACAGCCATCGTGAATTTCGGATTCCGATTATTGGCGCGTTCGCGGCCAAGCAGACGCACTTTTAAGGGTTCGTGACTAACAAATAATTTTGAAAGGGACTGGTATGCGCTCAACAGCAAGCGGATTTCGATGCCTGACACTCGCACCCGCAGCATTCGTTGTTTTCTCGGTTTTGATCTTGTCGGGGTGCACCTCCAAACCGAAGTCAACTGCCTCCGAGGAGGCGAAGCCGACGCGAGCCGCACAACCTGGGGACTTCGATGGAGGGACCTACTGTGCGCAAACGTTCATGCAAGGCCCCGCTTCTGCGCAGGCCATGCACTTCTCCAACAAAATCACTGAAAGCGATCCGACGTTAAAAAGCAAAGACTTTCAGGCAGACCTCTCGGGCGATACGCTCGATCTGGTTCATCGTGACACTTGGCTCGCCACAGATGAAGATCGCAAGTTTTTCGAAGAGAGCAGCAAATTCACAGATCCGAAGATTGTGCAGCGCACAATCAATAACGGTGTGGCCGAGGAGAAGATCATGAACCACGCGACCCGATCCGACGAGGTGAGTTGGCGGGGGGTCGTCGTCAGCGTGACGCAGGGAGGAACACCTTGGGCGCTATTTATCTATAAGCCGACGGTCTCGCGGGTTGGCGACGAAACCGTCAATGGCTTCGACACAGTGAAGTATGCGGTTGACACCACTCACGAGAGCGCTGCAGATAAATCTGCCAGCACCCTGCGCAACCTCGCTGACTACAACATTACCGGAACAGCGTGGGTGCTCAAGACTGCAAACTGTGTTCTCCAGTACGACATAACTGATGAGAAGACCGGCACTGATGGAAAGATCCGGAAGACTCACTACGAAGGAACCGTCACTAAGAAATAAATTTCTGGTCCTGGCCGCGCCGATGAACTTGAAGGAGAGAAAATGAGTACTGCTTGCACGAAATGCGGAGCACAACTCGCGCAGGGGCAGGCGTTTTGTTCGTCCTGTGGTGCGCAGCTCAGCGATGCTTCGAACACAAAGTCTCCTTATTGCACGAACTGTGGCTGCGTCATAGCGGCGAGTTCGACATTTTGCACAAATTGCGGGGCCAAGGCTGGAACATCTGCGGCGTCTACACCAGCGCAAGCTGGATCCAGCGTTCCAAAGCCGACAGTGTCCGACGGGCAGGTAACGGCGGCCCAAATCCTTCCTACTACGCCGGTTCCTCAGAAGCATGGCCTCGCCTTCAAGTTAGTGATGGTGGCTGCGGTTCTCATAATTATGGCAATGCTCACGTTCGCCGCAGGGATCGCATATCTGGGATACGTCGCCAAGAAACGAATCTCAGGTGTCGAGAAGGCATACAAAAACAATGATGTCGCGGGAATGATTTCGGCTGCCACGGGACAGAGTCAAAAGCTCCAACCGGTCCCGAAGTGGAAGCCGGCATCTCTGCAACTTCTCTCGTCTCCGAGCAGCAAAATTCCAATTCGAAAAGATTTGAGCTGGGTAGATGCCGGACACGATTCCCTGCGCGGCGACTTCGAATCGATTTTTGATATCGATTCCATCACCGATCGGGCAATTCATATCCGCGGCTCACAGCAATATCCAAACGGCGATGGCTTGGACCGCATACTCGGCGGGAGTTCAAGCAAGAAACAAGAAGTCCGCAAAATTGAATGCGGACGCACTGTGTTCAAAGCCGATCTGGAAAATTCCGCTGAAACTGATGGATACGTTTGCCGCGAGCACCTGGATGAAAAACACGCAGGCACAACCGCTGTGAGTTTCTCAACGAAGACTTTGAACGATCTAAAAAGCACAGGCCAGTCCGAATTTACGTTCCACGAAGATCCTCTTCGCGCCGTGCTCGAATCATTCAAGAATGCGATGAACTCTGACTCCGGTTCAAGCGATGCCGCCAGCATGGACCTGATGAAAAAGATGATGAACCTCGCGCCTGGAGGATTGATGTCTAATCAGGCGATGGACACGCCGCCCATCAAATGCATGTTGCAGAGAGAAAGCACGAACGATGTCGCAATTCCCATCCTGGTCAATGATCAGCCGGTGGACCTGCCTGCGATGATGGTGCGTTGTAACCCTCCCGGCACCGACAAAGTGGCCCACTTTTACGTGCTCGATGATCCTGAAAACCCTCTGGTGCTCGCCAGCGCAGATGACTCAGGACTGGGAGCACAGATCATCAAAATCATGTGGCCGCAGAACGCGACAGATCAAACCAGCCAACTTGCTGAGCAATTGGAGAAAGATGGGCGTGCCAAAGTTTATGACATCTATTTCGATTTTCGTAGCGATCAGTTGCGTCCGGAATCGAATAAAGTTCTCGCTGAAATTTCCGACGTTATGCACGCGCACCCTGACTGGAAGCTCGGCATCCAGGGCCACACCGACAATATCGGCGGGAACTCTTATAACCTGGACTTATCGAAGCGTCGTGCAGCCGCAGTCAGGCAATCTCTGATATCAACCTACGATATTTCTCCCGATCGGCTTACCAGTGGCGGCTCCGGCGCCTCCAGCCCGATCGATACCAATGACACCATGGAAGGTCGAGCGCGGAACAGGCGTGTGGAATTAGTACGGCAGTAGTCTAAATAGTAGTGCGCCCGCGAGATTCTTCGTTTCGCCTGGACAGCGGCTTCGCTCTAGAGGAGGCAGTTCAGATTCAAGGTGGGCCGCTACCATTGCTTTAGATGGATCTTGACAAGTCAGTCTTATGAAGGCAGAATTCCTTAGGCGAATAAAAGGCGAATATTGCTCTGGTTTACCTTGAGCAACTTGTCTGAACCGCCTGAGGTTCCATGTCTTCGCTACCGCTACACACTACCAATATTCCTATTTTCGAAATTCTCGTGCCCAAGAACTCCGAATTCAGCGGAATTCTACGGAATGAATTTGCAGAGAAACGGGCCAGAATCTTGAGTCAGATTGCTTCTTCAGAGCGGTTGAGCGATGTGCGTCCGGCATCGCGGTTAGAGGTTCAGTCGAAACCCGAGATGCTTTCAACTGGGATCGCTGAATTGGATGCAATGACCGAGGGTTTGCCACGCGGGTGCTTATCTGAAATTTGTGGCTTGGCTTCTTCTGGAAAAACCAGCATGCTGCTGGCGGCGATTGCGGTTGCTACTCAACGGCATGAAAGCTGCGCTCTGATCGATGCCAGCGACAGTTTGGATCCGGAAAGCGGTGCTTCCGCAGGAATTGATTTTCAAAAATTACTATGGGTGCGTTGCGGGAAATCATTACCTAGCTCCTCTGATATCAAACGGCGAACGGCCAATAACATAAACACCCGCAATTCCTATGAACACCGGCTCGAACAACTTCTAAAAGCCACAGATCTTGTTCTGCAAAGTGGCGGATTCGGCTTGGTTGCGCTTGATCTTGCAGGAATTCCGGAGAAATATGTGCGGCGTATTCCGCTGGCATCGTGGTTCCGATTTCAACGCACGGTGGAGCACACGAAAACGGCACTGCTGGTACTGAGCGAATTTGCCTGTGCAAAAACTTGTGCAGCTCTGGTGTTGAAGCTGAACAATCAGTCACAAGCTGTCAGCTATCAGCGATCAGGAAAACCTTGCCATGCAGAACTTTTTCAAGGGCTGAAGATCGGGGCAGAAATTGTGCGCTCACGGCTGGAGCGCAAACCGGCGGGATCTGAGAAAGCCAGTTTTGCAACGCGAGCGGTGCGCGCAGGATGAAGCTGACCATCAATGAAACGGATTTCCCCGAATTCAAGTGTTTGTTTAACACTGGCTTTTTATGTGTTCAATCCGTGGCTGATTTGAAGTGATTTGCAAACGACCAAATACGAATGACTAATAACCGCTCCCATGCCTTTCGCCTGCATCTACGTTCCGGAGTTTCCCGTGGAGGCGATTCTTCGCGCAGAACCTGATCTGCGTACGCAGGCTGTAGCCGTCCTCGAGGGCAAATCTCCCCTTGAAAAAGTTTTAGCAGTGAATGAAGCAGCACGACGCGCAGACGTATGTGCAGGTATGACCAAACTGCAAGCAGAATTGTGCGATCGCCTACAGCTCCGCAATCGATCGGAATTGCAGGAGTTGGCTGCCCACCAGGCGCTGCTCGATTGCGCCCAGTCATTTTCGCCGCGCGTGGAGGATGCCGCTCCAGACACGCTCCTGCTTGATCTTTCCGGGCTGGAAAAATTATTTGGCGCTTTACCAAAAATTGCGCGCGAGATTTATTGTTGCGCTAAAAGTATGGGCCTGGAAACCAATGTTGCCGTGGCTTCCACGCTGGAGTCCGCATTGTTGGCAGCGCATGGGTTCAGTGGGGTGACTGTGCTTCCCGATGGAAAAGAAGCTGAAACTTTGGGGAACTTGCCGGTTGAACTTCTATTCTCCGGTCAGGCTGTATCTGAGCAATCAGAAGAATTTCTGGAAATTTTCGGGCGTTGGGGAGTGCGAAAATTGCGCGATCTTGCTACCCTGCCCGAAATAGATTTAACGGAGCGCCTTGGACAGGCAGGTCTGGAGTTGCAACAGAAGGCTCGCGGAAAATGTGCGAGAAATCTGGTTCCATGTGATCCGCCGTTGGTGTTTGAAGAGCTAGTTGAACTGGAGCATCCAATCGTTTTGCTTGAGCCGCTGGCCTTCACGCTAAATCGAATGCTGGAACAATTATGCGCGCGCCTGCAAGGACGGGCTCTGGCAGCCCAGCTATTGCAGTTAGAGCTGACACTCGAAAACGGCTTTCTTCAAGAACCTTCGTATGCTTCTACGAAAGATAGTCCGCAAACATTTCGGCGACTAATCCATCTTCCAGTCCCGCTGCTCAACGCAAAGACTTTTCTCAAGCTCCTGCAGTTGGATTTGAAAGCGAATCCTCCGGGTGCTCCGATAATTAAAGTTTGTGTGCGGATTGAACCGGCAAAACCACGTCCAGCGCAAAACGAATTTTTCATTCCTTCTTCGCCGGAACCGGAAAAACTTGAACTCACGCTGGCGAGAATCAACGGAATTGTCGGTGAAGGGCGTGCGGGCTCACCGATGCTGCTCGACACATACCGGCACGAAGCTTTTGAAATGCGGCATTTCACGCCCACTACACCATGGCGAGAGGGGCGTACTGCCCGTCCTATTCAGCATAGGAGTCTTGTCTTGCACGAACCGCCTTCCCTTGATCGCCTGACTCATAACCTTATCACCGCACTTAGAATTTTTCGTCCACCGCTTCACGTGCGAGTGAATTACAGCAATGGCAAGCTATCACACATTCGATCGTTCAAAAGCAGGCGTATTTCTGGTGATGTGTTGTGGTCGGCAGGTCCTTGGCGATCTTCCGGAGACTGGTGGGAGCACGATGCCTGGATACGCGACGAATGGGACATTGCCGTACAGGACCAAAATGGAATTGTGATGTATCGACTGGCTCACGATTTGATGGATGGAAGATGGATATTGGAGGGAAGCTACGATTGAAAATAGCAGATTCAATACAATGAACTGAATAGCAGAACCTCTGACCTATATCATTCTTTCGTGAGACATTTCGACAAAGAATACGAGAGCTTTGCGGCCCATTATTCGGGGATGAGCGACGGTGAACTGCTCAAGCTTGCCTCGGAGCCCTGGGCGCTTAGCGAAACGGCGTGGGAAGCGCTGGAGGATGAACTGGAGCAGCGCAATCTCGAAGTTCCGGAACCGCTGGATTCCCCAGCGGCAAGAATACCTGAAAAGCGTGATCTGGTTCTGCTGCGCCGGTTTCGTGATATCCCTGAAGCGCTGCTGGCAAAAGGGAGGTTAGAGGCGTCAGGAATCGAGTGCTTCCTCGCCGATGAAAACATGGTGCGCATGGATTGGTTCATCTCGAACTTCCTGGGGGGAGTCAAACTGCTGGTCGCACCAGAGGACTTCAGCAAAGCAAGCCGTCTGCTAAACGACCCACCCGCAGAGGAAGCCGATGAAAGCTGAATAAATGAGTCAAATCGCCTTAGCCTATCTTGCGAGTTCTTTGATCACTTGCGATTGATCTTTGTAGCTTCATTTATTTCTCGATAGTGCCAGCCGCAACACGCTGCGTGTATCCTCTGGAAGAGGAAGATTTTCTACATCTGCTGAAGTGAACCAGCACGCATCGGCTGCATCTCCTCCTGGGGTAACTGCTCCTGAAATTCGCTCGCAGAGAAAATCGACGAGCACATAGTGATACAGGGTGGTTCGCTTCTCCCCGATGGATGAAACTTCCCTCTCAATATCTGGAGTGGGCACAATGCGATCAAATACACCGAGAAGTTCGGTGGCCCGTACAATAAGCCCCGTCTCTTCCAGCGCCTCGCGCTCTGCTCCCTCACGAACAGTTTCGCCAACTTCAAGCATTCCACCGGGAATCGACCATTGCCCGAATAGTGGCTCCTTCGCCCGCTGTATCAGCAGTACGCGGCTATTCTCCACGATTACCGCACCAACTCCGACGATTGGCTGTTGCGGATATTCGCGAGATATTTTCGGATGCGCGTTATTCAATATCGACCCTTCTCTTCGACCGAGCGCTGTTTACCTGTGCATTCGGATGACATTCATGGTGCGTTGATAGCGTCGAACTAATATTTTTTGCAACCATCAACCATCGAGCAAGCATCAGGTCTAAATATAAGCACAAATTCAAACGCGTTCCTTGCTGCGGGAATCCTGGGCAGGTTCTGGTTCGCTTCTTGGAAATTACGGTAAACGTATGGCGTCGAGGAGGAAAAAATGGTTGCATTACGTTTGATTCGGTTGATCGAAGCACATTCTGATCAGATCGCACGAGACCTGTCAACGAGAATTCGATCATCCTCGCGGACGAACGAAATGCACAAAATTTCCGAACCCGAATTGCTCAGTGGATTTCAGGAACTTCTGCAACACCTGAGCGAGTGGCTATTAACCAAGACGGATACCGACATTGAGGAGCGTTATCACACGATCGCAGTGCGGCGGGCCCGTGTTGGCGTCCCTTTTGCCGCTTCGTGCTGGGCAGTAATCATGACCAAAGAGTATCTTTGGGACTTCCTGCAGAAGCAGGGGTTTCTCCGCAACCCAATCGAACTGTACGGGGAAATGGAGCTACTTTCGGTCCTCAACCAATTTTTTGACCGGGCACTCTGTTATATGGCAGAAGGCTACGATCAGAGCAGAACTTTGATGAATTTGGAACCACCGCGCAAAAAACATCGGGAATTCAACGCGGCAGCCTACGTTCCATAACTTCCTGACTTGCCAAGCAGGAACTCTGGAGACCTGACATCCTGCATTGTTAGTTGATACAAGTAGATCGGCAACTACTCAGCTGCGTTTGTGAGGCTCGTGTGACTTCCCTACTCGATAGCTCATCAAAGTTGTTCTCTCCTATCCGGCGCGAACTTGTGATCGAACGATATGGGCTCGCGTTGGCGAGTGCCGTTCTTGCCGTCCTGTTGCGCTGGCTGTTCGATCCGGTGCTCGGGCACGTGGCCTTCTACGTTACCGTCTATGCTGCGGTTGCGTTTTGTGCGGTAGTGTGTGGCTTTGCGCCTGCGATCGTCAGTGCAGTGGCTGGATTCCTGGGAATCTTCTACTGGTTTATTGATCCTCGTTATTCCCTTTCTCCGAACAGGCCAACCGAGATTCACAACTTCGTAGGATTTTTCTTCGTGTGCATAGTACTGATCGCGTTTGGTGAAGCCAACAGAAGGAAGCAGTTGAAACTCAATAGCACAATTGTTGCCCTCACTGCCCAGAGACAGGAGAGAGAGCGCGCCGAAGCCGACCTTCAGCAGGCACACGATGAACTGGAGCGCCGGGTCCAAGAGCGGACTGCCGAACTCTCAAGGGCATTGGCCAGGTTCGAATCGGAGATGAAAGTACGTAAGAGAGCGGAGGAGCAGTTACGGCAACTTTCAGTGCGGCTCATGAACCTGCAGGATGAGGAGCGGAGGCGCATTGCACGTGATCTGCACGATACGGCTGGTCAGACGCTGGCCGCGATCAAGATGATTAGCGCGACGATACAACAGAGCGCCGCTGGTTCGCCGGAAATTCTTCATCTGATTGACGAAATCAACAGTTTCACTGACGAAGCTCTGCAAGAGATACGCACGACCTCCTACCTGCTGCACCCGCCGTTGCTGGATGAATCCGGTATTGCTTCCGCGGCGCGGTGGTTTGTGGAAGGCTTCGCAAAACGAAGCGGTGTGCAAGCGCAGTGCGAAATTGCAGAACAGATGGAGCGGCCGCCGAGAAATCATGAATTGGTACTCTTCCGCGTACTGCAGGAGAGCCTCACAAATATTCATCGGCACTCGGGAGCGTCCGAGTCAAATGTGAAGTTGGATCTCGAAGCTGGTTGGATTAAGCTCGAAGTCGCAGACAACGGCCATGGCATTCCGGAGGACCGGCTCAAACGGCTTACTGAGGCGGAGGGCAGCACCGGCGTTGGGCTTATCGGGATGAGAGAAAGAGTTTATGAATTGGGAGGGCGGCTAGAAATTGACTCCGGAGCAGATGGCACTACCGTAAGGGTAGCTTTACCGATGCAGAAGGGCGCACCTCTTCAGGCCAATCGGCTGACCTCGGCTGCCTGACCAGACTCAAGTCATAGAAAGCCCCCGTTGCCTAAACACACACCCATAGCAACAGCTTTTGACCGCAGAGATCGTCGCGAGAAGACAGCAGTACACTGACAGGTCTGGTCTATGGACTAGTCCGATCCTGTCACCGCAATATTATGGCAATTCTTTCGCCGGTTTGTATCCGGAACCGCGCAATGCTCTTCCCGGTCTCTCATCCGTAATTTTTCCATTCGAGATGACGGGTCTTCCATTCACGAAGACATACTTCACGCCTCTCGAATAGTGAAGTGGATCGTTATAGGTTGCGACGTCCTGAATTGTCGATGGATCAAAGACCGTGACGTCCGCCATCATTCCGGGGCGCAGGATACCACGATCGGTTATTCCCACCCGACTCGCAGCAAGGGAGGTCATCTTGCGAACAGCTTCTTCCAGCCTCATCGTGTGCTCCTTGCGCACGTATTCGGCAAGAACTCGCGAAAAAGTTCCGAACGCGCGAGGATGGGCTTTGGTGGTGCTCAGAGGGCCGTCTTCCGCCTGCTCTTCTGAGTCCGATCCGAAGGTGACCAGCGGACTTGAAACCGCGTCGCGTACGTCGTTTTCATCCATGATCGAAATTACGACCTGACTTTGACCCCGGTCGGCGATCGCGATGTCCATCGCTGCGTCTTTCGGATCTTTACCCATTGCTCGGCCGATCTCCACAAGGTTCATGCCTTCGTATTTGTGCAGGTCGGGATTCAAAATATGCACCATCATCACGCCGGCCCCGCCGCCTGAACCGAGCCACTGGTTTTCCCACGTCGAACTAGGCTCGTCCATTTCTTTCTGCGCTCGTGCGCGTTGGGCTGGATCTTTCAAGCGCGCCAGCATCTTCTCGGTCCCGCCTTCCGCAATCCAACTGGGAAAGCAGGCGATCAGGCCGTTTGAGGCGCGTGTGTACGGGTAGACACTTGCGGCAACATCAATACCTTTGGATCGAGCATCCCGAATCCGGCGCAGAACTTCCGGCATTTTCCCGAAGTTCTCTCGATACGAGGTTTTCAGGTGCCAGATGGTAGTCGAGATATGCGCACGCTGAGAAATCGCGAAGACCTCGTCCAAAGATTGAAAAATTGTGTCGGACTCCGAGCGCTGATGCGTGAAATAGACCCCGCCGTATCCCTGTGCCACTTTGGCCAGCTCTACGATCTCATCGGTAGAAGCGAACACGTCCGGAACATATTGCAACGCGGTACTGAGTCCGAAGGCGCCTTGTTGCATGGCTTGGGCAACCACACGTCGCATTTGCTCGAGGTCGGCGGCTGTGGGCGGACGGTTGTCTTTCCCCATCACGTACTCGCGCACGCCACCTGCTCCAACAAAGGTTCCCAGGTTGATGGCAGGTCGCGCGCGCTCAAAGTGCCGAAAATACTCGTTGAGCGAGTGCCAGTCGAGATTGACGTGATATTTCTCGGCATTTGGCCGGAGGTCCTCGACCATTAGTTCGTTCACCGGAGCGATCGAGGTTCCTTCGCCGGTAATTTCAGTAGTGACACCTTGGGTGATTTTGCTGGCGGCCCGGCCATCCACAAGGATGTTGAACTCCGATTGCCCCTGAACGTCAATGAAGCCGGGTGAAACGACGAGGCCCGTTGCGTCAATGCGTTGTTTCGCAGTGGCATTGCGTAGATTTCCGATCGCAACAATGCGGTCTCCCTGAATTGCAAGGTCGCCGTAGAACCAAGCAGCGCCGGTGCCATCTACGATTCGGGCCCCCGATATGATGAAGTCGTATGTGGGTTGAGCCTGAGCTATGAGTAACGCGGTCAAGGCGAAAACGATAAGGAGAACGCAGGCACGAGCGCCTCCGCGCCAAAAAATACATTGAGCTTTTTCTTTGGTCAGCATAATGGGTGCGTGGATGATAACGCATTGCAGCCCACGCACGTCCATCGATAGGCACGATTGTTATACTCTGCTCCATGCTTAGGCAGACACTCGACGAAGGGCGCAAACTGACCGATGCGGCGCTGGACCGCCTGCTGCCGCCTGCCGATGCGCGTCCCGTGTCGATTCACAAAGCGATGCGGCACAGTGTGTTTGCCGGAGGAAAGCGAATCCGGCCCATTCTGTGCATCGAAGCCGGGCGGGCGGTTACTGGAATCATACCCGCAGGAATCGAGGATCTGGGTGCAGCTCTCGAAATGCTGCACACGTATTCCTTGATTCACGATGATCTTCCGGCGCTAGACAATGATGACCTTCGCCGCGGCCGCCCGACTTGCCACAAAGTATTCGGCGAGTCCGTCGCAATCCTCGCCGGCGATGCGCTCCAGACACAGGCGTACGAGGTTCTGTCGCGTTTACATTGTTCTGCCGAAGCGCGTGTCCAGATCATCGAAGAGATCGCTCGTGCGACGGGCACCGTGAATGGAATGATTGGCGGCCAGGTGGTAGACCTTGAAGCCGAGCGCACCAAACCGGATGCTGCGACCCTCGAATACATTCACTCGTCAAAAACGGCCGCGTTAATCACAGCCAGTGTGGTCACTGGCGGAATCTATGCAGGGGCCACTCCAGAGCTCGTCAAGAAACTCCGGAATTTCGGGCGGGCCATAGGCCTCGCATTCCAGATTGTTGACGATGTGCTCGACGTAACGAAAACTTCCGAGCAGCTTGGCAAGACTGCGGGGAAAGATGCGGCCTCAGAGAAAGCCACCTACCCAGCATTGTTTGGATTGGAAGAATCTCAAAAAAAGGCGACTGCACTACTAGCCGAAGCGCTCAACGCAGCAGAAGGGATGGGGCCCGGAGCTGAATTGTTGAAAGATCTGGCACGATTTTTAGTGGAAAGGGAGAGCTGAAGTTTCGACTCGCGCGTTATTAGAGCATTTTTGAGGATTTCCGGAAAAGCGACCTTAAGTGCCGGTTTCTGGAACTCACAGGTACGTTGACGTTATACTCACCTCTAAGAGGCTGTTGAACACTCCACGAGTAGTCCTGCCTTGAACCCTAATCACCTAATCAAATGAAGAGAACTCCTTACCCACGTATCGCCTATTTTTCGATGGAAATTGCGCTTGAACCAGATATCCCCACCTATTCAGGAGGTTTGGGCATTCTGGCGGGGGACACGTTGCGCTCCGCCGCGGATTTGGGTACGCCCGTCGTTGCGGTTACGCTAGCTTACCGCAAGGGGTACTTCCGGCAAATTCTCGATCCATCAGGAAATCAGTTCGAGCAGCCGCAGGAATGGGCACCGGAAAATCAATTGGCGGCGGTCGGTCCACGAGTAACGGTTGAGGTCGAGGGGCGACAAGTTTCAATTCGCGCTTGGAAGTACACGATCACCGGAGTCTCAGGAGAAACAGTTCCGGTATATCTACTGGATACGGACCTGCCAGAGAACGCCGAATATGACCGTAAACTTACGGATTCCCTGTACGGCGGCGACCAGAGATATCGGCTGGCACAGGAAATTGTACTTGGGCTAGGCGGGTTCCAGCTCCTGCAAAAGGTCTATTCCGGACAGATCGAGACCTACCACATGAATGAAGGTCATTCTGCATTGCTTTCGCTCGGACTGCTTGAGCACAGGCTGGAGCAAAGCTTTGCTGGACGTCTGAAGCAACTCGACATAGATGGCGTTCGAAATATGTGTATTTTCACCACACATACGCCGGTACCTGCGGGGCATGATCAGTTTCCACGCAGCCTGGTGTCACAAGTGCTCGGGCGCGAACAACTCGGGCTCTTGGATGAAGCGGAGGCCTGGGAAGGCGATTCGCTGAACATGACGTATCTTGCACTGCGCTTCTCCGGCTACGTCAATGGCGTCGCGATGCGTCATGGAGAAGTGTCGCGCGGGATGTTCCCAACTTACGATATCAGCGCGATCACGAACGGTGTTCATGCAATTACGTGGACATCGCCTGCATTCAGCGAACTTTTTGACGCGTATATATCGGGATGGCGAACCGACAACAACTACCTGCGTTATGCCATAAGCATTCCCCTGCCTGCGATTCGGGAAGCGCACACCGAAGCGAAAACTGAACTCTTTGCCGAAATTGGCAGAACATTCGGAGTGCAGCTTGACCCGAAAGTCCTGACCATTGGCTTTGCCCGGCGGGCCAGCACTTATAAACGGGCCGATCTGCTGTTCCAGAATCCCGAACGCCTGCGCAAGATCGCGCGTGAAGTTGGGCCAATTCAGCTTGTTTATGGTGGCAAAGCGCACCCGCGTGATGAAGGAGGAAAGAACCTGATTCGTCGCGTCCTCGCCGGCGCCAGCTCGTTGGCGGACGTAATTCGCACCGTGTACGTGGAGAACTACGACATGCGCTGGGGCCGGCTGATTACGTCTGGAGTCGATCTATGGTTGAACAACCCGATGCGGCCGCAGGAGGCCTCTGGCACGAGTGGAATGAAGGCTGCCCTGAATGGTGTCCCCAGCTTCAGCGTGGTTGATGGATGGTGGGCCGAGGGTCACATCGAGGGCGTGACCGGTTGGTCGATTGGGAATGACGAAATTGCCGAAGATCAGGCACTCGAACTCGAAAACCTGTATGACAAGCTGGAGCGAGAAATCGTGCCTATGTTCTACGGCCGGCCGAATCGCTATATCGAGATCATGCGCTTCGCGATCGCGCTGAATGGATCTTTTTTCAATACGCAGCGCATGGTGTTGCAGTACATCGCCAATGCGTACAAGATGAAGGGCGAAGTTGCAATGCCCGAAGCGAAGGTCTAATTGAGCCTGACTCTTCATTTTTCTCTGTGCTCTCGGTGTCCTCTGTGGTAAAGATTTTCCAAAGCCTGACCCCAGCGAGTACTGAGCTAAACACACAGAGTCCACAGAGAAATGTTGCACTAGCTCCAGACGCCACGCCTCCTTTTTCGTGAGTTTTGTGAATCCGATATCCCTGAACTCGTCCCACTGATCGGGGCCCGCGAGGTGGCGGCGACAACCCTGCGTATCCCACATCCTTATGAAGAGAAACATGCGCGCGAGTACATCGCCAGCGCACCAAAAGAAAATGAACTTCGGCTGGCGATCCGGCAACGCAACGACGGACGTTTGGTCGGGGGAATCGGATTGCATCCCCAGATGGAGTATCAGCAAGCGGAACTGGGTTACTGGATTGGCCTGCCGTTCTGGGGGAACGGATACGTTACCGAAGCAGCGCGCGAGCTCATACGGTACGGATTTGAAACCCTGAAACTCCACCGGATATTTGCCGGCCACTTTGAAGGAAACCTCGCTTCACGCGCCGTGCTTCTGAAACTTGGTATGCAATATGAGGGCTGCGCGCGGCAATCGGTACTTAAGTGGGACAAATTCCTGGACGTTCACCTTTATGCGATCCTGCAGGAGGAGTATTCCCTTTCCCATCGTGGCTCACTTCCTCTGCCATGACAGGTTGTGATACAACAAAGCAAGGCGATGGAGTTCGCCTTAACCGCCCGCAACGATCATCTGTACAAGAGACGCGCGCTGATAACTCCTACCTTCTGGTGAGGAGATATGCGTGCGCACTTTGAATGATCTGCTTCTCATTTCTGTAGGCGCCATCTTCGGTGCGAACTTTCGCTGGCTGATCAGCCGCTGGGCCGCAAAGTTCATCAGCGCCTCCTTCCCATATGGCACTTTATTCATAAACATCACCGGCAGTTTCATCGTTGGCTTCTTCGTGATCTGGAGCACGGAACGAGTGCTGCTTGATCCGCGCTGGCGGTTACTGATCGTGGTGGGCTTCTGTGGCGCGTTCACTACGTTCTCGAGTTTCGCTTACGAAACCATGGTCTATTTTGAGCAAGGTCAATGGATCCTGTTCATGATTAATTTCTTTTCAAACAACTTGCTATGCCTCGGCGCCGCTGTCGCGGGCATGGCTCTCGCGCGGGTACTGTAAAATGCCTGAGCGCATGGCAGTCCAGGTCACAATGTATCTCAACGAATCGGACAAGTGGCACGGCAAGCCGCTCCACCTTGCGATTCTGAATTTTCTGCGCGACGAAAATGTTTTCGCAGCTTGCGTCGTCCATGCAGTGGGCGGATTCTTAGGGAGGCAGCGGGTCAAAACGAGCCATTTGGTCGATGCGGGAGGCAAACTGCCTGTCATTCTGATCTTTGTGGACAGCGACGATCACGTAAACCGTGTCTTGCCAACGCTGAAAGAAATGGCGGCGCATCGCCTGATCGTGCGCGAGAACGTGGTGATTGAGCAGGGGAATCTGGCCTAATCGGACGATTATTGCTTTGCGCAAGCTGGAGCGAACAAAACCTTCCCATGCGTCAGCATATGACTTGCTGGCTCCTTTCCGCCATCGGCTCGCCTGTATAGACTGATTACATGCCCACGGAGACTGTCAACTCTCTCGCCCGCGCTTCCTCCTCTTACCTGCGTTCCGCCATGCATCAGCCCATTCAGTGGCATGAGTGGAGTGAAGAAGCATTCGAGATAGCTAAACGTGAAAATAGGCCTATCCTCCTCGATATTGGCGCGGTCTGGTGCCATTGGTGCCACGTGATGGACCGTGAGTCCTACGACGATCCTGAGATCGCGCAGATCGTGAACGAGCGCTTTGTTGCAATTAAGGTCGACCGCGACGAACGGCCTGATATCGATAGCCGCTACCAGGTTGCAGTGCAATCGATCAGTGGACAAGGTGGCTGGCCGCTCACTGGCTTTCTGACTCCCGATGGCCGCCCTTTTTATGGCGGAACTTACTTCCCTCCCCAAGACCACTACGGACGCCCGAGCTTTCGCCGTGTGCTGCTGGCCATCTCCGATGCTTTCCGCGAGAAAAACGGTGATGTGCTCGAGCAAGCTGGTTTGGTCGAGGGCGCCATCGCTCATTCGGAGTCGTTCGCGGGCAAGACGGCCGATCTTTCCCCCCAAATCATTCAGGAGATTGTTGATTCCTCGGTGAAAATGTTCGATGAGGCGCACGGCGGATTCGGCAATGCGCCGAAGTTTTCTCATCCATCAATTCTGGATTTACTCATTGATGAACATATGCGGGTGGATAAGACAGACGAGGGTACCGGTCTTTACGCCACCCGTCTCCATTCGATTTTTGCAACTACGCTGAAAAAAATGGCCCGCGGCGGCGTTTACGATCAACTTGCAGGCGGCTTTCATCGCTATTCCGTCGATGAGCGATGGATTGTTCCGCACTTTGAAAAGATGTCGTATGACAACTCAGAGCTGCTCAAGAACTATGTGCACGCGTATCAAGCAACCGGAGACAAGTTCTTCGCCGAAGTTGCACAAGACATTATTCGCTGGATGGACGAATGGCTGAGCGACCGCGAGCATGGGGGTTTCTACGGTTCCCAGGACGCCGACATCTCAATGGATGACGATGGCGACTATTTCACCTGGACACTGGATGAAGCAAAAGCGGTCCTTACAGACGAAGAGGCGCAGGTCGCCTGCCTTCATTACGACATCAATGAAATTGGCGAAATGCACCACAATCCCGCGAAGAATGTGCTTTATCAACGTGCTTCGATCGAAGAAATCTCACAGCGGCTGGGTTTGTCTGCAGATCGCGTACAAGAGATACTGAGTTCGGCAAAACAGAAAATGTACGCTGCCCGCCTGCACCGCCCGACGCCTTATGTCGACAAGACCATTTACGTGAGCTGGAATGCCCTTTGTATCTCTGCGTATTTGAAAGCCGCGGCTGTTCTCGACCTTGAAGGTGCCAGGCACTTCGCGCTGCGGTCACTCGATCGGATTTTGGGTCAAGCCTACGATGCGGCATCAGGCCTAAAGCACGTCGTTTCCTATTCGGACGCGTCTTCTGCCAGGCGCGACACCGAAGGCTTTCTGGACGACTACGCTTTTACCGCCCTTGCCTGTCTCGACGCATACGAAGCAACCGCCGATCTCACCTACTTCCGCAAGGCGCAGCAACTCGCTGATGAGATGATCACCAGGTTTTATGACGAGAGCTCAGGCGGGTTCTTCGATAGCACCCGCAAGTCCAAGTCGCTAGGCGTGCTCGCCACTCCGCGCAAGCCCTTTCAGGATTCCCCCACGCCAGCAGGAAATCCGATGGCAGCCATCGCGCTGATGCGATTGCATGGCTACACGGGCGATGAGAGCTATCGCACGCGCGTGGAGATGACGCTGGCCCTATTGGCGGGCAGCGCTGGGCAATACGGCTTGTTCGCCGCTACTTATGGGATCGCCGCAGTGTATGTTTTGCATCCTCACGCGCAGGTGGTCGTCGTAGGAGACGACGAAGCGGCCGAGCAGCTCTATTCGCAGGCCATCGGCTCCGCAGTTTTTGGCAGGAGTGTAGTTCATTTGAAGGCCGGCCAGGCCGTGGCGCAGAATCTGCCCCCAACGTTGGCAGCCACAATTCCGGAGTTGCCGGCGGTAAAAGCGGGTACTACGACGGCTGTGGTCTGCTCGGGATTCAACTGCCAGCCACCGGTGAGCACGCCCTCCGAGCTGGAACAGCTTTTTAGGAAACCGGCAGCGTAGAACGCAGCGTGAAAGCAAAGTAAAAGCCCGAAGCCATTGGCTTCGGGCTTTTCAACTGACCAACCTACTCTTAATCAGAGCAGTTGTTATTTGAGCCCACGGCAATACAGGGAGTAAGTGTTTGACGATAGCTCAAATTGTTGATGTCGCGGAACATTGGCGTCCCCGGAGGCAGCTCAGAGAACGTGTTGAAGCTTGCATCGAAGTTATAGTTTCGCGTCGGTGGTATATAGACAGAGTAATTGCAACACTTAAAGAGTCCGGTATTGTAGGTGGAGTAGAACAAGTTCACCATCGACCCGTTGTAGTTAAGTGTTTGATTGTCCCATACTTCCAACATGCGCAGGAAGTTTCCCATACCACCATCAGTACCGCTATAGGTGGTCCCCCACGTTGAGGGCTTCGAGAAAGCCTGCACGTCGCCCGTAGCTATCGCCGTGCGGTAGTAGCCGCCATTCGTAGCAGATCGGTTTAAGCCGGCGCCAATTGAACAACCACTCCCGGCGCCTGAACACGGCTGTGTAGGAGAGTTAAGAATGCTGTTCCAGTCCGCCCAACTGTTGGAGAGCAAAGTAACCGTATCCGCAACGATGCTTGCCGCTGCATGGAAAGGATCAGTGGCTGATTCGACAGTTGGGGGTGTCGGCCAATTCGTATCGTATGTAGTGTTACCAGGTGTACAGGTGGTACCGGCAGCCCGGCAGTTACTGTTGTAGTTTCCAACTACATAGACCGGGTTCTCAGAACCCACAGTGAATCCACCGCTGCTGGTCGGGAAAGCACCGCCAGGTACGGTTGGTAAGTTGCCCAGCGAACCGTCCACAAGTTTCAAAACGTGTCGCGCACCGCTGACCCAAGCGTTCCTTGATATTGAGCAGGAACTGATACGATTTACAGTAGAGGTCAGATATGGATCTGGTTTAGTAGCACTCGCGTTTATCGTCTTGTTTACACTGTTTCCAGCAATGTAAGCGCCACCAATATAACCCAGCCCCAGTCCAAGATTCTTCGCTCCGAAATTGTCCACGATCCCGTTCAGGTTGGCATCTTCGGGGGAAAGCTTTCTGCCGGCCGGAGCCGGTTCAAGGATTCCGTCCGGAGCGCGGCTGCCGCTGCCCCGGTTCACGACATCTTCAAAACCAGCATCGCCGGTTATATTAAGTTGGGGATTGTTGCCTCCCGCAATGGTCTGGGTACCGTTCGGGTTTGGCAGCATCCCGCGGCGGTCTGAAAAGTACAGTATGTAGCCGTTCTGGTTCGTGTAATTCACCAGCGAGCCGCTGCCGGGAATATTCCCTTTGAGCCACTGGTTCAGGTTGCCCACATCCAGTTCAACGGCATTCATTACGCCCATCGGGGTGCAGCTGCTGTCTCCCTGAATGATGTCGTCCCCTTCGCCTTCGCGTGTGTCGTAGAAATTGATCGGATACCAGTTGAAAGCGGTCACAGTGGGACGAGTATTTAACCCAGATGGTTTATACAGACTCTGATACGGTTCGCCTGTATCGTAGTCCGTCACAATGTCCGGCGTATATCCGGTGCAAGTGTACTTGGTTGAAGTGATCTTCGTACATTTGGGGCTTGACCCAACCGGGTCCGCGGGGCCCGCAGTATCCCGCTTGGGCTGTTGAAATATCAAAATGGCATAAGGGTTGACGTCATTTGAACATTTGGTGTTGTACAGGTTCGTGTAATTCGAAGTAGCGGAAATATTCGCCGAAGTACAAGCGCTGTACGGAACTGCCGGTGCTGTTGGCGGGGCCGTGTCGCGGGCAAAACCAAGTTGCAGCCACTCTCGGGTTATCGCGCAATATCCGTTGATGTTAGCGCCAGGACCCGGGCAGTTGCCGTTCGCAGGCAAATACTCCACGCGGAGATACCCGTCGACCAAATTCCATTGCGTGTCGTTTGCATTGCCATTTTGCGCCAATTGGGGAGGCGTAAAGTAAGGATAAGTTGTGTTGCACGTAGCATTATTTTTTCTATCGGTGCACAAAACGACCGGATTAGGGGCCGCCGACTGGCTTGGCCCATTGTTGAACAAGTAAGGAAACCCGGCAGGCTGCGTACCGTTTGTCGTTTCGTCCTGGGTATCAAATTCCTGATTGAATTCTCCAGCTGTGCTTATCGGCGCAAACAGCCAGTCTGCACTGGCGCTATAGGCGCCTGAGCTGGCAGAACTCGGGCTTGCGATGCCACCGGTCGGCGCCAACGCAGAAGCTGTGGCAAAGTACGTCACATAGGGGTTCGTCGCTGGCACAACTGGGAGGTTCGGCTGCAAGGTCGCAACGCCTTTATCGAAATCTGTCCCTGTACCATGCGGATTTTTCACGTTGGCCAAACGAACGTTGTCGGGGTCGTTGACGCCGCCCGGCAACTCGTCAGGCTGATCTGATAGCAACACACGGATTGCAGCTTCGTTATACAGCCGGGATGCGCCTAGCGGACTAGTTGTCAGTTCTCCAGGCGGGGCTCGCCGAACGATTTCATAGTTCTGGGCGCCGATACCTAATCCTGGTGTCGCAGACAAAGTTGCGCCTGAAACAAAAGGAAGCGTTAAGTCTGTCGCTCCAGAATTTGGGTTCTTGCCATAGTTCCCATCCAGCAACATCCCTCCCAGGTATTTCTTCGATGAGGTCCATTTGGCTTCAGAAATCTGTGTTACCCAGTCAGGGCTGCTGTTGTATGAGGAAACCGGTGGATTGCCGCCTGCACCGGTTACGCTTCCCCAGAGATTGCCGCTCGTCGGAAGAACTGTACACTGCGGCTTTCCGAACGAAGCCGTACATCCATTTGGCCCACCAGGTATCTCCACGCTCCCGAGGTTATTCGCGGAACCGGACGCTACGCCGTTGGGTATATTTGCTCGTATGACGTTCCCGTAGGCCGTCAGCCTGTCAGTAAAGGTGCACGTATTGCTGCCTGCGCATCCGAGATATAAGTCTCCGTTGGTATGAATGCGGCCGTTGAAGGTCAGTGTGGGGTTATCAAAAAAAGCGATATCACCGTCTGAAAAGGCGCCAAACTGAAATACGGGAATCATCGCCACTTCAACTGCGCGCGACATCTGCACTTCGTCACCCAGTAACCCTTGCGCTGTGGCCTGCAGATTGACTTGTAACAGCTGCGCATTAAGTCCGGCGTACGGCCCGCTTGAGACCGTGCTCGGAGTTTGTTTCATTAGGCCGGTAACTGGATCGAGGACCGGCGAAATTGTGTAACCACCAGCCGGAAAAGTAATACCAGGAATGCTCGGCGGACCGGGATTGGTCGCGAGATTCGTCAGGTCGGCAGGCTGAGGTGACAGTGTGTTCTGGAAAAGATTCGAAATATCTGCCGTCATTTTTTCGATGGCGCCTTCAGCGGCATGGAAGGTGAAGTTGTTCTGGACATCATGCGTGCTGACCTTGAGCTCGCTATTCACCATCATCAACATGCCAATTGACAGCGCTGACAACAAGAAAAGCAAGATCAGCGTCGTGATCAGCGTGAACCCACTCGAGTTATCTTTTCGGCTCTTCATACATTTAAGCTCCTGATCCGGGTCCCGATCTTGTGGGACTTCGGCCCTATTGCTGGCGGAGGTCAGTACCGGTTATTGAAGCTCATGTTGCGGGTACTGATTGAAGTCTGTACATCAAAACTCTGATATCCCTTGGCCTTATATCCGCTGCCAGTGCCATAGACCTGGCTGTGAATTGTCAAATGCGCCAGGTTGACTTTGCGAATAAGACTAGGCGATGTGCCTGTTGCCTCACCGCCGTCTCCAGTAGCATTCAACAGATTGCCATCCGAGTCATACGTGTCATAGGTGAACTGCAAACTCGCAATGTTATCCACTAGTGGAACAGCGGGATGCCCGTTGACCTGACGATAGAGGATTGTCGTGGTATTCCCTGCAGCGTCCACCCAGTTTGCCAAGTAGTAAGTGATGACGAATATTCTGTTAATTGCTACGCCGGCTCCAGCGCCTGCCAAGGCAGTGAGATCGTTCGTCTGCCCCGACTGATTTATGTTGAGCGTGTCACTGTCGGCGAAGGTAACTGTGTACTTGCTACCGCCCGCGCAGGGGCTGCCCGTGCAGGGCGTGGCCGGAGAGTTACCCGGATTTCCAGGCGATACACTGGTTACTTCGCCGATGGCTGATGCTGCGCCCCACGGTCCAAGTAACACCAGATCTCCCGCCTGCAGACCGTTTACAGGATTGTTGAGGGCGGGCGGATAGTTGACCCCCGGGGGTAGAACACATGGTGGCGTTGTTCGTGGCGCCATGAAAGTTAGGACATTTCCTGTGCCGTTGAACGAGATTGGATTGTCACTTCCGGAGTAGCAGTTTAGGGGAAACGAAGCATCGGTATAAACAACCGTGATTACGTCGCTCGGCGTTGTGCTTCCCGGGGGCTTAATGCCGCGCTTGTATCCCGGCATAATCGGATACAGAGTTGGAGGATTCGATGCGCCACACGCCCCCCCGACACATGGATAGCTAATAGCTCCAATAGGACAGACATTTCCCGTGTAGCACGCATACACGGGTAAAGCGTTTGTAAAGGGCAGAGGGACGTTTTTTCCAGTAATCCCGGTAAGTCCCGCTCCCGCGAGACTGATGTCCTGCACTAACATGTCTTCCGCTGCCCGAAGGTCCTGTTGCATCTCACTTCGTTGCTGGACTACCCAAGTTGCGTCCATGCCGGAGCTATAAAGTTGAGCTGCGCCGGCAGTTACAACCAAGCCAGCAGCCAGGGCAACCAGGAGTTCAGTCAAGCTGAAACCGTGAGTCGACGATTTTGAAAAGTGGCGCATAGTGGTTTGCTACCGGTATTGCGAAATCAATGTGGAGAGAACGTAATTCTGGGCTACCTTAAACTGGGTGGTGGTATAAGTGACCGTGATTGTGACCGAGTTTAAGTTAGTGTCCGTACCGAATGGGGCAATCGCGATTGTGCGTGTGTAATTGCCCAAGGACTGACAAACATCGGGTGCTGCACAAGGGTTTCCGGGCGTGGTCATGACGATACCACTTGGCCCAGGCATGTCGAGAATCTGCGGTCCTGCCGCGCCATCATCGTTTGTGCCCACAATGCCATCCACTCCCGGCAAGTCAATCGGTTGTGCACCGGTGAGAAAGATTCCGCAGCTATCCCCCACATTACAGTTGCCGTTGGCGATTTGCACCCAGTCAACGTTGGCGGTCTCGCGGGCGGTCAGAATACTTTCCAGAGCTTCATTTGCCAGACGTTTAGCAATGTTGACTTGTTCAGAACTTTGCGTAGCGGCCATAGCCATGCCCATTACCCCGAGTAGCCCTACAAGACCGACGGTTAGAACGGCAATCGAGATGAGGACCTCGATCAGGGTAAAGCCCGTGTTCTTTCGGGCACTGCGCGATTTGCGTCGGTTCTTCATCAACTTTGCCTCCAATACGCCGTCGCGCCTTTCTTATACAATCGCCAGCCACGTATGCGTCCGGTAGCGCCCCACACGGTGATCGCGCGTGAAAAATAAATATCGTTGGTCATGGCGACGTAAATTACGCCATTGTTCACATTGCCATCTTTGTCTTGGGCCGTTCCATCCGGCATAAACAAGATCGTGTCCTTCGCGCCACTGGCGATATTTTGATCAAAGTCGATGGCAGTCCCACCCGCGCCGAAGCCATCCGGCACTGCGTTGGCTGCCGTTGGCATTCCGGCGAGAGTCGTAAACTTCACATCTGTAGGCAACTGATAAGTAGCAACGACGTGTCCATTTCCGTTTTGCGTGATCGTAATCGTGTTCGGAGTAGCGGCGTTACTGAAAACAACTTTGTATTGCTGCCGTTGCGCAATGGCAAAATCACGCGCCTGACGGATCGCAGATAACGTGATGTTGTATGCATTCCCAACGTGTGCCGATTGCAAGGCAGGATTCAGGCTCATGTAGCCGATAGCTATAATGATCATGCTGACTGCAATGACGATCATCATCTCGATCAACGAGAATCCGCGTGTGCTATGTGAACGCATTTTTGTCGATTCCTATGCAAAATTGTCGCTGAGAAATCGAGGGCTATAAACGGTACACAAGTAACCGCGCGTAATTGTCCTAATGGACACGAAAGTCTGTGCATTTGGAACGAGATTTGGTTGGAGGAACTCAACCTTGGGCGGAGGAAGACCCCAGTACCCAGATCGATCAGAGCTAACGTGAGGAAAGTGAAATAGTTGGCGGATTAACCGAACTCAGCGATAGCCCGGGCTATTGGCGGCAGGCTCATACTCCATACCAAATTTGTTCTGGTGGGCCAGCGAGACGGCGCTTCCGCTGATTTGCAGTACACCAAGCATTGTGTTGTTTTCAGAAATCTTCACTTCGTGGGTCAAAGCATCGAGGTTCCCCGGCAACGCAGTCTCAGCCCAGGTCTTCAGCATGTAATTGCCCACCGGGACCTTCGGAATAACAATTTCGCCTTTGCGGTCGGAAACCCCATAATAAGGAGTGCTCAGCGCGATCACGACCGCGCTCATTTCTGCGTGGATATTACAAAAAATGTAAGATACCCCGGGACGGTCAAAACTTACATTTCGTGTGCTGCCTGCCTCATAAAGCCCGAGATCGAAACGCTTTCCTTCGAACAGCGAAAACACGTTGTGAAAAAACGGATCGTGGTTAGGAAACTCGACAACCGATCCCACGGGAACGATCAAGAGATGAGGCTCAAAAGACTTGTTATGTTGAGTAAGACGTAAAGGCTGCTTTGGTACCATCTTTGGGGCAGCTTGGTCGCCAGTTGGCACCAGCCACACGACGACGTTTTCGGCGTGAGACGATTCAGAGCCGTGATTGGCATCTATCAACTTGACGCGCGCGGAAACCGTGACTTCCTGGGCGTTGATCACGCTGACACCCAGGAAGAAAACGATACAAGCCAGCACGGCGTTGATTCGCCTCATCAAAAAAGAACTCCCATTATCATGTTGACCTGATCTGCCGTGGAATAACTGCCAATTTGCACCGTGTGCAAGTGCCGGTACTCTCCCGAGAATAGTAAATCAGAACGCGGCCGATAAATAAAATTCGTCATTTCACTGCGGTTTGCGGCGAGCGCCGACGAGTAAACACCGACCGGCGAAGGAAAGGCGTGGATATCAGCTGCGAAAGGACTATCGCCACCGAACCCCGCGTTGAATTCCAAACGCGAGTTGGCGATGAATTTTAGCTGTGACCATCCGCCGGTTGAATCAAGTGGAACAAAATCGGAAGCCGGGTTGCTTGGGCTGCCGTCGAAAAGGACAGATTGCCCGATTCCACCCCCGAGTCCTCCAACCGCCCGACCTCGATAAAACTCGCCCGACAGTTCTAGTTTTGAAAATAGTGGGATACGCCAATCCGCCATTGCCGCCCAACCATCAACCGTCCAGCCGAAGCCCCAATTCTGCCGTGAGTAGTAACCCCCGGCTCCCACCGTCAGCGGCTTTCCGCTAATGTTCCTGGTCCAGGCCGTCCGAGCAGCGTACGCGGGCAAGCCCGAACGTTCGCCCGCTTGCGGAAAGCGGTGCGACATGTAAGTGGACTCCCCGGTCACATTGTCCAGCAAACCACCTTGAACCGAGATGTTCTGCTTCTCCGAAAGATTAAATTTATGTTCAATGCGCAGTTGCGGCGTCCACGCCCACAAATTCCCTGAATATCCAAGACTCGGCACGAGCAACGATGCGAAAGAGGTCGGCGAATTCGGCGAGATAAAGAGTTCATCCTGCCCGGCAACGATCGACGTGTTATCCCAATCTAGGCGCAGGCTGCCCGTGCGCAGTCGAACGAGCCCATTGTTGACTCCATCCAGAGCGCCTTGAGGAAATCCGCCACCGAAGTCAAGCTGTATTTGGCCACTAGTTTTCGCCCCAAAAATGCGTGGACCGAAGACCTCCAAACCAACTTCAGACTGACGCATAGTTGCACCGGTGACCGGGCCATTGCCATAAGGACCTGCCATCGAAGTCGCGTATGAGGGGACGTCCTGGTTATCAACCTGACCTTGATTGTGGAAGATATTCAGCAACACCAAACCTGAGAGTCGGACCCGATACTTTGATGCGCTCTCAACTTTCGTTTGGTAGAGAGTGCGCAGCTCACTCTGCTGTACTTGCGACCCTTCTTCGAGAGAAGAAATCCGCTGCTCTGGAGGGGATTTTGTGGCGCTTTCTGCCGGCGAAGTGGATGATGTGTTGGACTGAGCGCCGGAATTGGGCCGCATCGACTCCAATTGCTCGCGCAATTTTTGGTTTTCAGCGCGATACTGGGCGGCTTCCGATTTGATTTCGGACACGGCCGTACGCAACTCCTGCACTTGCTGGCGCAGTTCACTTACTGACTGAGCAAGATCCGAATCGCTCGTGTTGGAGGATTGCTGTGCGGAAGTTGTGATGGCTACGCAGCTAACTGCGAGAAGCGTAATCAATTCGACACAACGGCCGAAAGAAAGTCTTCGCGGTTTCAAGTTCGCCTCCCTTACTCGGGATCTCCGCGGAAATTATGCCAGCTTTTCGGCATTCGCACCGGGTTGAGTTACCGGGACTGCCTCGTCGGCGAGAGTCTGCTCAACGCCGGCAGAAACCGGCGTGGGACGTGGAATTACCACACGAAACACGGTACCTTCAGGCGAGGTCTTCTCTATCGTCACCTCACCGCCGTGGTCTTGCACGATCTTCTGCACGACGGTCAGACCTAGTCCGGTGCCGTTTTCCTTCCCCTGACTCACGAACGGATCGAACAAAGTCGTCCGCACCTCGTCGGGAATGCCATGGCCGTTGTCCGCGATCTGGATTTCGATGCCATGTGTAATCTCATTCAGCAGAACATCAATTCGTCCACCCTGAGGATCCACTGATTCGCATGCGTTCAGCAGCAGATTAGAAAAAACGCGTTCCAGTTTGCGGTGATCGAACCAGCCTTCGACGTTGCCGCTTTGACTCGCAGAAATCCGAATGTCGCGGAATTGCGGGTTTGACTTGACGTTTTCAATGGCGCTGGCGATCGTGTGTTGCAGACTACCGTAGACGGGGCGCAGGGATGCCCGCGTCCGGGAGAATTCGAGAAGTGAGTCGATCAACTCAGTCATGCGCATAACTGCGGACCGGACCTCGTCGTATAACTCTTCTTTCTGGCTGGCCGTCAGTTCCGCTTCACAGAGAAATTCAGCATTGGCCACGATGGCTGCCAAAGAATGCCGCAAATCGTGCGAAATCGAACTCGCCATTCGTCCAATCGTGGCGAGCCTCTCGGACTCAAGCAGATTCTGCTGTGTCTTGGCCAGGCTCTCCCTCATGCGATCGAAAGCTCGTGTCAGTTCAGCCACTTCGTCTCTGCCAGTTGCATCGAGGGCGTAATTAAAATCTCCATGCTCCAACGCTGAAACTCCAGCCAGCAAATTGGAGAGCGGCTGTGTAAACGTATGCGAGATGAAAAATACCAGCCCACTGCCGACAACTAAGGCCAGCAAGCCCAAAGCAAGCAGCAGACGATTCAATTTTTGAAGAAATGCTGTGGCCTGATCGTATGACTTCAACACCGTTAAGCGCACATTGGTGTTTCCGGAAGGCGAAAGATTGAGGGTAGTGGCCAAAAATCGTTCGCTTCCCAAATCCAACGAAATAGCGTCAGAGGCCGCTGATACTGACACTTTTTGGTTCAGCAGCTCAACCTGATTCACTGGCGCGAGGGTGCTCGTGACAATGTCATTGTCGTAATAGAAAGCGACTTTGCTACTTGCCACACGACCAATCTGCTCCGCCACGTGCTGATCAATTTCTCGACCGATCACCAGAAATCCAAGCACACGGTTGAAAGAGGCTGGTCCGAAGTAAATCGGCTGCAGGAAAACTTCGTAAAGATGTTTGGCGCCAAACCACCACCGCTCCTGCCGTTGCAGCGTCAAATCGAATGAATTTTGCGCCATTTCCTTGGTAAAGCCGGGGGTAGCGGTATGCAAAGCGACGATCTTGCCCGCGCCATTTGCAAGTGCGAACAAATCGCTCCCGCCGAGCTGGGCCAGCGACTTCGAACCATCCTGAATGGTCGGTTCATGGTTTGTGGTCATCAGCGAGCGCAGGTTGGGCAGATCTGCTAAAAGCTCAGCCGAATGACGCAGCGTAATCTCTTGTTCCTTCTGAAAACTTTGAAAGGTGCTGACTGACCTGTGGAGGTCCGAAAAAATTTCTTGGCGCACTTCCGTCTGGAGATTGTGGCGGACCAGCAACAGGCTCAGCGAGGTCAGTCCCGCCGAAATCAGAACCATGGAAAACAGAAACTTGGTTCGCAGGCGGATTGTGACCATAGGGGCCTTCTGGGAGCCTTAGGCTACGAACTTATAGCCTACACCGTGGACGGTGCGAAAGTGCACGGGATTTGCAGGATCCTTTTCCAGCTTCTGTCGCAGCTTCAGGATGTGATTGTCCACCGTGCGCGTCGAAGGATAATTGTGGTAACCCCAGACTTCATTCAGAAGCTCGTCGCGGGTGATCACGCGCTCGGGGTTCTGCACCATAAACTTGAGGGTCTTGAATTCCTGAGCGGTTAGGGTGACAGATTTCCCCTCGCGAATTACCTCCATTTTCATAAAATGGATGAAGATCTCATCGAATGAGAAAGTTTCTGTTGCGATCGGCTGAACCGTCCTGCGCAGTGCGACCCGCATTCTGGCCAGCAACTCCCGTGGACTAAATGGCTTTGTCACGTAGTCGTCGGCGCCAAGTTCCAGCATGAGCACTTTGTCCGAGACGTCACTCGCGGCACTGAGCACGATGATCGGTACCGAAGGGGCATGTTGCTTGAACTCGCGGCACACTTCCCTGCCAGAAAGACCAGGCAGCCGCAAATCTAATACAACCGCAGATGGCGTTGCGGACTTGAAATCTTCCAACGCAAGATTGCCATCAGAAGCAACTTGCACCGAATATCCCTCAGCTTCAAACAGTCGCCGCAAAGCCTTCTGAACAGCATAGTCGTCTTCCACAACCAGGATTCGCTCGACCGCCGATGTGCTCGCGCGTTGAGCAAACTTGTGTGGATTACTCTGGATGGATGGTGACGATGGATTTTCTGCTAGTCGCAACATAGCCCCAGCCCCTCTGTCCTCGTGGTTACGCCCGAGAGAACGTTATAAAGACAGGTACTGCTACTTAGGTTACTACTGTTAAGAGGGGGCTAAGGCAGGCATAGATGCGCTTGACAATCTTTTTACATGCAAACTGAGTACTAGGCCAGGATCAGCTTGAGTGTTCCTGAGCCGTGGTCAGATACAACTAGGGAGAGATCTTTGTAGCCTGAAAGGATCCAATCGGCGCCGGCCTCCTCCAGTTCGGAGTCCGGTGAGGTGGTCCTAAGCGCCACCACCAGTGCGCCGGCGGACTTCCCAGCTCGGATTCCGGCGGGTGCGTCCTCGAAAACAACGCATTTAGCGGGGGGAACTCCTAATAGTTTCGCGCCTTTGAGGTACGGCTCCGGGTGGGGTTTCCCATTTTGCACGTCGTCGCAGGTGATTATGAGTCGCGGAACTGGCAGCCCTGCCGTAAGCAAACGAACCTCTGCCAATGGACGCGCGCAGGAAGTCACCAAAGCCCAGCGCCATTCGGGAATCGATTGCAACAACTCGCGAGCTCCCGGCAAAGGCACTACACCTTCGGTATCTTCTATCTCCCCACGCAATACTATTTCATTCTCTTTGTCGAAATCTGCGCTGGGAAGCAGGTCCCGTATCGTGGCAATGCTGGGTCGACCGTGCGCCTTTCTGACTGTTTCTTCAGGATCAAAGCCATGCGCCAAAGCCCATTTCGTCCACACACGAGCAACGGCCGGGGTGGAATCCACCAAAACGCCGTCAAGATCAAACAATAAGCCGCTGGATGCTACCTCAACCATGATTAACGATAACAGGTTGCGCGCTATGCTCCAGCGTTCATCTGAGCGAATATTGGCCTGAGGGCAGGATAAAGGCTCCGATAATTCTCATATTGCAACCTAAGCGCCGTTACCGCCCTGGAGTCTGGGTGAACGCGCTGTTGTACTTTTACCACTGAATCACAGGCTTCCTCCACTGATTTCCAGAACTCCGCTCCGACTCCCGCGAGCAGCGCTCCGCCGTAGGCTGCGCCTTCTTCCGCCGCGAGGATTTCGGCCTCATATCCATAAACGTCCGCCTGGATTTGCCTCCAGAGTGAAGAACGCGCGCCACCACCACCCAGTCGAACATTGCGTACCGGTACACGCATTTCACCGAAAAGAGAGAATGTGTCATTCAAGCTGAAGGCCACTCCTTCGAGAATGGCGCGCGTGACGTGTGCACGCGTGTGGCTCGCAGCGAGTCCGGTCAGCGTTCCGCGCGCATTTGGGTCAAGGTGCGGTGTACGTTCGCCCATCAGATAAGGTAGCCACAGAACTCCATCTGCTCCTGCGGGAATGGTTGCTGCTTCGCGAGTGAGTTCGTCATACGAAATACTTGAAGATGAGCTACGCAGAAGTTGCCGGAACCACTGGAAGGATAGACCTGCCGCCTGCGTCACGCCCATCACGTGCCAGCGGCCCGGTACAGCATGACAAAAAGTGTGGACCCGGCCCTTTCGATCAAGGGCAGGTGTATCGGTGGCAGCAAATACGACGCCGGAAGTACCAATGGTGGCACTCACCGATCCGGCTCGCACAATTCCCATACCGACTGCTCCGCCGGCTTGATCGCCAGCGCCAGCGACGACCGGAGTGCCGGGTCTCAATCCAGTATGCGCCGCCCCAGCATCGGAAATGCGTCCGCAAACTTCCGGGGATTCGTAGAGCTTGGGTAAGCAGGTCATCGGGAGACCGGCAGCAGTCATCATTTCCTCTGACCAGCGGCGATGAGCAACATCGAGCATAAGGGTGCCAGAAGCTTCGGCTACATCCATCGCGTGCTCGCCGGTCAGGCGGAAGCGGACATAGTCCTTTGGCAATAGGACGCGCCGAAAGCGTTTCCAGATTTCGGGCTCGTTATCGCGGACCCAAAGGAGCTTGGTCAAAGTGAAATTCGTCAGCGCAGGATTTGAAGTCAGTTCTATGATCCTCTGCTCACCCAATTTCGCGTTCAGCCAGTCGCATTGGAGCTGCGTGCGTTGATCGCACCAGATTAGGGAAGGACGCAACACTGCGTTGTTTTCGTCGAGGAGCACCGCTCCATGCATCTGGCCGGCCAGACCAACAGCGGAGATTTCGGTAGGTTCAATAGCGGCTGTATAGATCGCTTGCCGTACTGCCTCACCTGTAGCTTTATGCCAGTCGTCTGGATCCTGCTCCGCCCAGCCTATTTTTGGCGACGCGAATGGCACATGCTCGCAAGTCGCGGAACTCACAATTTCACCCTTGCTGTTCACCAGAACAGCCCTTGTTCCGCCGGTGCCCACATCGATTCCAAGAACAAACTTCATTGCTGTCCTAGCTCCTATTGCATCCCAATAAGCGAGACAGTGTAGCAGACCAACTACTGCACTGGATTCACCGCAAGCCTTAAGCAACCCGCAGGTAAATGCGTTTGTCTCAATGACCGCTTCAATCATGGAGGATTTTATGCGCGACAAGATGGTTGCAGTACTTAGTACGCTGACGCTTTTAATGGGCCTGGGGTGGTATTCCTCAGTGCATGCGCAGACACACTCGATGGGGCGTCACGAACCCCACATGAGCGCGGCGCTCGGGCATCTACAGCAGGCAAAAGACGAACTGGAGAGGGCGACTCCGAATAAAGGAGGACACCGCCAGAGAGCCATGCAACTCATCGATCAGGCAATGCAGCAAGTGCGGGATGGTGAGCTGTATTACGAACAGCATCCGCACTGATCCGAAAGGGAGGCAGTTCGATCTAATCACTAACAATATTAAAGCCGGCTGAAATGCGCGTATCTTGATTCGTCTTTCAGCCGGTAGTTTTTTAGTGCACGAATCTCAGTATTCCACCGCGACCAGATACAAGCCGCAGGCCGGCGCCGTCGCTCCTGCAGCGGAGCGATCTCGGGCCTCAAGAATGCGTGTGAGGTCATTGCCTCTACGGGTCCCCTTCCCCACAAGCAAGAATGTGCCGACTAAGTTTCGGACCATGTGGTGCAAAAAACCGTTCCCTCGCACTTCGTAGACCAGTTCGGACGCATTGCGTTTCCAGTGAGAAGAAAAAATTCGGCGCACGTTCGAAACTTCTTCCCGATCCCGTCCCCGCTCCGGATCGACGGCGGCAAATGATGTGAAATCGTGCTCGCCGACAATTAAATGAGCTGCATCTTGCATCTCGTCCTCCTTCAACGGATAGGGGTAGTGCCAGACGTAGCGCGCCAGGAACGGTGGGCAGACTGCTTCACGAAAAATGCGATATTGGTATGTCTTTGCTAGAGCCGACTTGCGCGCATGAAAATCCGCGGAGACTTCCTCTACCTTCATAACGCGGACTGAAGCTGGGAGAATGTCGTTTAGTACGATCAACAGGTTTTTTGACGGAATAACCGACGCAGTCTGGAAGGTCGCTACTTGCCCGAGCGCATGAACACCGGCATCGGTTCGGCCCGAGCCTTGCGGTAGTACTTTTTCACCTGTAATCCGTCCAATTGCTATGGCCAGCGTGCCCTGCACCGTCGAAACGCCCGGTTGCACCTGCCATCCGGAAAAATCGGTGCCATCGTAAGCAATAGTGATCTTCAGATTGCGCATGAAGAAGCCGAATCCTCACAAATAATGCAGCATCCAAGATTACAACCAGTGTTGTGCAGGACGAGCAATAGTGCGCGATGCGAGCAGTTGCTCAGCTATACTGTTGCATTCACTTTCAATAAATTTACGTGAATGGCGACATTCCAATCGCCCGGGATTATTGTGCGACGGGCAGAAACAGGGAACCGTAGCAGCATTCCCGTCGTAACAACAGTCACGCAGATTTTTGCGGATCAGTTGTTGACCACAGCTTCGTAAAACAGCGATTCGTATTCAGGACTTAGTGCTCACAGTACTTAGGAAATATGGAGAGAATCGAATGTCTTTGTCTTCATTAAAGTGTCTTTTTCGGCATGCATTGGCGGCCATTTTGGCCGTCACATTGCCGTTTAGTCTCTGGGGCCAGGATGCAGCCGCAAATGCGCCGCAGCAGACCGATGCGCCGGCACAATCTCATTCTGCGCTACCAACTGCACCCTCTTCGAACCAGCACCAGTTTGTGGTGACGGACTATTCCAAGCCCAAAGGGGCATTCCCGAACATCATCGCTCCGTACACAGCGAACCATGTGCCCCCGCCGGATTTGTCCAATACGCCGCGAATCCAAACACTGTTGCGCGATGGCAAGATTTATCTATCAATGGACGACGCGGTTGCGCTGGCGCTGGAAAACAATCTCGATATCGGAATCGCCCGGTATAACCTTGGTATTGCAGACACCGAAATACTTCGAGCCAAGGGCGGCGCGAACAATTTCTTCGGCGTAAATACAGGCATCGTCCAGAACACCCCCGGTGGTGGCGTAGGAGGATTGGGTGGCGCTGTGGGTTCAGGGCCAGGCGGAACGTCAGCGGCCGGAGGAGGTATCGGTGCAGGTACGAATGGCTTGGTGAGTACAACGCTGGGCATCGGCCCCGATATCACAAGCTACGATCCCATCATTAGTTCCACATTGCAAAGCGATCATGCGAGATTCGCCTGCACCAGCATCTTCTGCGGCTCAGTGCAGAACACCACCACAGCAAATGTTTCGTATCTACAAGGCTTTCATACTGGAACGAACATTGACGTAGGGTTTACCAATTCTCGCGTTACCAGCAACAACCCGTTTACGATTGTCAGTCCCAGTCTGACCTCGGGATTTAATTTCCGGATTACACAGCACTTGTTGCAGGGATTCGGCTTTTTGCCAAATGACCGGCTGATTCGAATCACCAAGAACAACCGTGAGATCACCGATGTCGCGTTCCGGTTGCAGATCACTAGCACCGTGGATCAGATCGAAAATCTCTATTGGAACCTGGTTTACGCGTATGAGAACGTGAAGGTACAGCAGGAGGCGCTGGCTTTCGCCAACAAGACGCTCTCCGACAATCAAAAACAAGTGCAGATCGGGAGTCTGGCTCCGATTGAGGTGGTACGGGCACAGAACACCGTTGCCGCGGACCAGCAGAATCTCATCCAGGCCCAAACCAACCTTGACCTGCAGCAATTACTAATGAAGAACGCGCTCAGCCGCAGCTTGCAAGACCCGCAACTTGCGAACGCTGAGGTTATTCCGACGACGACGATGGCGTTGCCGCAACAGGAGCCAATCGCGCCTACGGAAGACTTGGTCAATCAAGCCTTGCAGCACCGGGCGGAACTTGCGGAATCGCGCATTGATTTAGCAAATCGTGACATAAGTGAGAAGGCCTTAAAGAATCTTCTACGCCCCACGGTGGATCTATTCGCCTATTACGGCGGATCGGGAACGGGCGGCAATCAAAACCCGGCCGCAACCTGCCTTCAGCCGGGCGCGCTGCCGTCGCCGCTATGCAATCAGCCTGGCTCATTTCCGACGACGGGTTACGGCGGCACCCTAAATCAGCTCGTCAACTCCACTGCGCCTGACAAGGGAGCGGGATTCACAGTCAATATCCCTCTGCGAAACCGGCAGTCGCAAGCACTTCAAATACGAGGCGAACTCGAGTTGCGGCAGGCGCAGATGCGCTTGCAGCAGATCGAGAACCAAATCCGGATTGAAGTGCGCAATGCGCAGTTCTCGGTCACACAAAACCACGCAGCCGTGCAATCTGCGCAGGCCGCAGTGGAACTCGCAAAGCAGTCGCTCGAGGCGGAGCAGAAGAAATACAACCTGGGCGCTTCAACTGGAACGAACGTCTTGAATTATCAGTCACAGCTGGCCGCTGCCCAATCGCAGTTGGTCTCAGCCGAGGCAGCATACGAGAAAGCAGAGATAGAACTCGACCGCTCCACTGGTCTGTTGCTTGAACACGCCGGAATCGTGATGACGGATGCAGAGAAAGGCGAAGTCACACACATGCCGAAGATTCCTTTTGTCGCCCCCCGACAGGACACTCAATCGGTTATGCCGCCGCAGGCTGAGAACCAACCGCCTGCGCCTCAGCAGTAAAACTCATCATTTACGATGCGGCCCGCTCCCAAGCGGGCCGCAATTTCTTTTTATAATTCTTTACACTCCCGCCGGTATTCGCCGAATCTACACTGGAGTGTCCCGCATTCTTTCTCAGGTCGGCGGGACAAAAACCGCTGATGTGAACTGCATAAGGCGGTTGTGTTCTATACGAATCTGCTTGTGATTTCCAATTCAGTTCAAGCATCCAACTTCGTTTCTAAACAGATTCGGAATGAGAGGAAATTGCCTATGTCAAGATCGAGTGTTATAGCCCGCATTATCCTAATCTGGGCTGTCGCATGTGTGCTTTCAGCACCCGCCTGGTCACAACAGGCGCCAACATCTGCTGCGCCGCCGCAGAATTCAAGCCTACCGTCGGCACCGCAGTCTTCCACCAGCCAGGAGCACTACACGGCACACGACTATTCAAAGTCGGTTAAGCCGTTCCCGAATGTGCTGAATCCATACGAACCGCGCACGGTGCCCGGAGCCGATCTCGCCAACAAGCCGCGAATCGACACTCTAATGCGCGACGGAAAACTTTATCTCTCGATGAATGACGCCATCGCTCTTGCGCTGGAAAACAACCTGGACCTGGAGTTGGCGCGCTATAACCTGAACATTGCTGACACAGATATTCTGCGCGCACGCGCCGGATCCAACATTCTAGGCGTAAACACGGGAATTATTCAGAACACGCCAGGAGGCGGCGTGGGCGGATTGAGTGGAACTGTAGGTTCGGGCACCGGCGGGACCAGTGTCGCGGCGGGCGGTGCGGGAACGGGTACGAATGGATTGGTGACTTCCACGCTTGGAATCGGACCGCCAATTCCAAGCTATGATCCCACCCTGACTGGCACTTTTCAGATGGATAGGGACTACACGCTTTCCAGCAGCGCTCTCAGCGGAAAGGCAGTCACCAATACCAACACCGGTACGGCAAATATTTCATATCAGCAGGCATTCCATACGGGAACAAACCTGCTCGTCGGTTTCAACAACTCGCATGTCACCACGGACAATCCGCTGAGCGCACTGAGTCCTACAATTGGTTCCAATTTCCAATTCCGCGTGAGCCAACCGTTATTGCAGGGATTTGGATTTCTACCGAATACGCGTTTCATTCAGATTGCAAAAAACAACCGCGAAATTTCTGATGTTGCGTTCCGGTTGCAGGTAATCACAACCGTCGACCAGATTGAAAATCTTTATTGGAATCTGGTCTACGCGTTCGAGAACATGCGTGTGCAGCAGGAAGCGCTGGCTTTTGCGCAAAAGACGCTTGCTGACAATCAGAAAGCCGTGCAAGTCGGCACATTACCGCCGATTCAAGTGGTGAGTGCGCAAAGTACGGTGGCCAGTAACCGACAGGCGCTCACCGTCGCGCAAACTAATCTTGAGTTGCAGGAACTGCTGATGAAGAATGCACTCAGCCGCAACCTGCAAGACCCGCAACTTGCGGGCGCAGAGGTTGTGCCCACTTCGACCATTCAATTGCCTGAGCACGAGCCGGTCACGCCAACTGAAGACCTGATCAACGATGCTTTGCAGCATCGGGCAGAGCTTGCGGAATCTCGCATCGACCTTACGAGTCGCGGAATTAACAATAAAGCAGTGCGGAATGCCATGCTTCCAACGCTGGGACTCTACGCTTACTACGGCGGAAGCGGTCTCGGGGGCGCCTTGAACCCGAATGCGAGCTTCTGCTCCGGAGGATCATCCAGCTCAGGAATCTGCATCAATCAGAGCCGGATTCCTTCGCAGTTCCTCAACGGATCCGTCGGATATGGCGATACCCTCAGTCAATTAACAACCTCGACCGCACCCGACAAGGGTGTGGGGTTCACTTTGAACGTGCCCATCTTGAACCGCACCGCTCAGGCGGACCAGGTGCGCGCGCAACTCGAGCTTCGGCAGGCACAAGTGAGACTTCAGCAACTGGAAAACCAGATACGTATCGAAGTCCGAAATGCGCAGTTCGATGTTCAGCAGAACCGTGCGAGTGTGGATGCAGCTCAGGCGGCCGTAAATCTTGCGCGACAAACTTTGGATGCTGAGCAGAAAAAATTGCAGGCGGGAGTATCGAACCCGACGAATGTGCTGCAAATGCAGGCATCCCTCACGACGACGGAATCAACCCTGGTCTCGGCAATGGCGGCTTACGAAAAATCGCGAGTCGAACTGGACCGCGCCACCGGACTGCTGCTCGAAAATACCGGGATTGTGGTAGAGGATGCGGAACGCGCACAGGTGACCCACATGCCGAAGGTGCCGTTTGTGACGCAAAGGAGTGATGTGCAGACGGAGGCCCCGCAGCAGCAACAATAGCGGGATTCAAAGCGTCCATACGCACATGGTACGTCCGTAACATCTTGGTTACCGCGAATGTGAAAGGCATTGCAGTTTGAGAGCTGAGGAAAGCAAACAACTCTGTCCTAACCCTTTGATTCTAAGTTGCCTACGGATCATGCAGATTCGGCGGACAATCTGCTTTGACCACAACTGGCATTCGAGTCGTGCCCTGGGGGTTCGGAAATGGATGTGACCGCAATTGCGGTTGCCAAACGAAAGCGCAAGTTGACCGCGCTTCCATTGCTGGTGGTCTTATTTGTGATCTCGTATTGCCTGCTTACCAAACTGGTCATCGAACAAGACAAGACAATCGATTCCCAACGTAGCCTCATCCATTTGCTCTTCAGCGACAACGTCTCACTTAGTACAACGCACAAGCATGCGGCAAAGCTTCCCAAACAATCGGTGGCGCAAGGCAGGATACGCATTGAGTTCCCAGGTACAGCGAACGCGAATTCAATAAAAGAAGCTCCGTCTAATCAGGTTCATTCAGCTCAGGTTCCGACAATCACGGTAGAGCCACAAACGAAGACCAAGCAAGGGCAGAAGGCAGGTAGAGCACAAAAGCCCGGGCCTGTGAAGCCTCCAGCCCAACTCACTGATCCAACGGACATGAGGCGGGTTCTGTTTTCGATCTAAGTTGTGGCACAGGTAGGTAAACATGAAAGTCGCCATTCTGTTGTTAGCATCACTCTCCGTCCCCCAGGTACAGGTTCCGCGAGCCGCGAACGCAAATAAGGAGCCGCATTTCACCCAGCATGCCTTCGTTTCCCAGCACAAAGGCGGGCAGTGGTACTTCGCCCGGACAGGCCACGCAGTCTATTGCTATGGGCCGGTGATGACACTTCCGGATCGGCAAGGTGAAATTGAGCGCGTCGCGACATTTTGCCGCGGCGACCAGTTGCTGGTGCCGTTGAAAGATTGAAAAGCCACCTAAAGGGTTTTTTGGAAAAGAGATAGAATTGAATAATATGAATAATTATAATAATATGTCTTTAGCGTGAAAGACCCTAAAACATTGACTCGCGCGGAAATTATTCGGGCCGCGAACGATTTCAAATCGACACGAAAAATGTCCAAGTGGACAGTTTTCATCAATACTCGAGAGTTACCGGCCCGTCCTCTCGTCCTCGAAGCGGCGGGTGTTGCTCCGAATGATCCGACCAACTCACACCAAGCTGTGGCAATTCTGGAACGGCTTGGATTTGAAACAAGATATGCAAAGGACACTTCTGAATCGCGTGAGCCGGAACCCGACGTGCAAGAACGTAGTTCAGAACCCGTTGCGGAGGTAATCCTCAGAATCGCGCAAGGCGTGCCCGACAGCGAGTGGGCCAAAGTGCCTTCTGACCTTTCCAAGAACGTGGATCGATATCTCTACGCGAAGAGACGTGGCAAGTGATGCGGGTCTTTGCCGACACGAGCTATTGGATTGCCATTTTCGACCCCAAAGACGATCTTCACGAAAAGGCACTAAAGGTTGCGCAACGACTGTCCACCGCCGAAATCGTAACGAGTGAGATGGTGCTTGGGGAGTTTCTGAACAGCTTCGCCAGTTCGGGTCGAGTCTTGCGGGAACGAGTTGCGCGTTCAGTGGAGGCGCTGCGCCGAAGTCAGCAGGTCACTGTGACATCACAAACGCCCGAACAATTCGAAGACGCCCTACGACTGTATCAGCAAGGGAAAGATAAGGACTGGAGCATAACCGATTGCGCCAGTTTCAACATCATGAGAGATATCGGGATATCAATCGCGATCGCATACGATCGTCACTTCGAGCAAGCCGGATATAAGGCGTTGCTGCGGTAGGCGACTATTTCCCTGCCCCTTCAACTTCCAGCACAATTGGCTGGAGTTCGCTGACGGCCTGCGCGTCCCCCTTTGCAAGATCGGCCACAATTTTGTCGCGCGAGGAGAGCACCGTCGCAAGCATGGAATGGACGGAAGGATCCGAATTCGATGCCGATACTTGTTGCACCTGCTGAAAAAACTGGTTGGCGTAACTCGCCGCAGTCCCATAGTTCAGCTGGGTTGCGGAAACATAGGTCAGCGCTGCCAGGCGTCGAACTTCCGCAAGCTGCAAACGCGAGTTGCAGAAATTCGACTGCCACTCGAAGTGCCGCGCTTTCCTGTACTGCGGAATAAAACCAATCAACAAGCCCGCGACGAACAGCACCACTCCGACAATCAGTTTTCGCATTGCTACCGTCCTTTTTTGCCAGCTACGCGTGGAATGGTAGCACGCGACACCAGCGGTATTTTGTAGTCTTATTTCGTAACTCTGGCAAGAATCGGCCCGGCGATCACCATGATAAGCACATATGCCGCAGAAAGTGGTCCGAGACGCGGCTCGATGACAACGCCCAGGCCCGCAATCACAATTGAGAACTCACCGCGGGCAATGAGTTCCATTCCCGCCCGGAGACGACTCTGCCGATCAACTCCCGACCGCCGTGCCGCCCAATAGCCGGTGAAGATCTTCGTCGGTATGGTAATGATCGCCAGCACAATCGCGAATGGCAAGGCAGGCAAGAGCGTAGCCGGATCGATTTCCAGACCGAAAAAAAAGAAAAACATCGCAGCGAATAGATCCCGGAGTGGACTGACCAGACGCTCCGATTGCTCCGCGACTGAGCCCGATGCCGCAATACCTACCAGAAACGCCCCGATTGCCGCTGAAACTTGGAAGCGCTGGGCCACGCCCGCCACCAGCAAAACAGCACCGAAGATCGAAAGCAAAATGATTTCGTCGGACTCATGCGAGACAAACCTGCTTAGCTGGCGTCCGTATTGCAGCGCGGCAAACAGCACGAGCGAAACCACAGCGATCGCAACTAACACGGAGATGGCGATCTTCTGTGTGCCTCCCCCGCTAAGTAGCACACCTACGAGCGGAAGGTAAACGGCCATTGCCAGGTCTTCCTGCACCAAAATCGAGAGCACCAAGGAAGTTTCCGGGTTCTCCATCCGCCGGAGTTCGCTTAGCACTCTGGCGATGACGCCAGATGAAGAGACATAGGTCACGCCTCCCAACAGCACAGCCGCCAGTGGTTGCCAATGCGCGAACAATCCCGCAGCCAGGCCAGGAGTGAAGTTCAGTACAAAATCCAGAATGCCTGCCCCCACGCCCAGTCGCAGGCTTTTCTTGAGCTCGTCTCCGGTGTATTCCAGCCCCAGCATGAACAGCAGCAGCAGAACACCAATTTCTGCTCCTATCTGGACGAAGTTCTCGCTCAGGCTGAGAGGCGCCAGGCCGCCCTTGCCGAATGCGAGCCCGGCGAATAGATATAGAGGAATCGCCGAAAATCCCAATCGATTGGCGAGGCGCGCTAAAACGGCCAGGCCGACAATCGCCAAACCAAGCTCGATGAATAGGACGGAGATGTCGTGCACCGTAGACACGATCTCGCCAGTGTACTTTGCATGCCGAGATTGTCCAGTCGGGATTGAAGGAGGAAGATTATATGGGCGCCGCAGGAATTAAACCTGCAACCCTCGTATTAGAAACGCGCAGCTAATCACAGAGTCTTTGCCAAAACAGACTTGCGGTGCTCAAGGTTTGTGCTGACGCTGTTTTTCGGATTCGTCGATGGCTTTCCTGAACTGTTCTACCGCTTCCACTCGTGGAGCCTTTAGCGAGTCTTTTCCCATGTACCGCCAGAGCGGCGACGCATCCAGCGGATACTGAATTCTACCCATATAAACTTCGAGAGCATCTTCTGATGATCCCACTTCATTCGCGATTGCCGGCCCGCGATCCGTCGGCCCTCCCGGCCCAGGATCATTAAGGTCAGGCGGCCGTCCCTGGTGAACTCCGATACGAGCGTTTCCATCCGTGGACTGTACAATCACCGGTCGATTGTCGGCCGGAGAATTTCGAATCACCGGTCCGGCGTTGTGTCCCCTGCGCACCGCAATAATCAGATCTGCAATTTGGGAGTCGGCAACAATCTTAAAACGCCCCCACTTCATGATTGCTTTCTCGACATCTTCTTCAGCAGTTCGATTCGCCATTGGCTCCGTTATCGGTTCGCCTGCATCCGGAGTAATCACAACAAATACGGTCTGCGCGTTGAGTATGTAATCGGGAAGAACTTGTTTCTTCTTGTTCTTAGCGGTAACTGGAGCGGATGCGAGCAGGACAGCGGCGAACAGAATCGGCCACCGGTTCAACATAGGCACCTCGGACAACTCGCCTGCAAACAGCTAATTTCTATCACAGCCAGTACCCGAGTTGCTAATCGTTACACGCTTCGCGAATCGAGTCGGCCTTCACTTCGGTTAGCCTGCGCGCAAGCATTTGGGAATGGTTAATTTTTCCTACTCATGGAGCGCCCTTTGCGCCGGAGGTCTCATGCACATCCGAAGCCACGAGAACTTGATGCAGAAGCATGTTGGCGGCATCTGCCAGAGTTAGGCTGTCCGGTACGCGTTCAAAATGGCTGTGGATTTCCTTTTGTTGGACGGAGATGTTCTTAAATAGCAGTGCCCTACCCCGCATATTTACGGTGAGTTCGGTCATCTCCCAGTCTCCCGGCGCGAGTTCAGCACGCTTCACCGTGAACTCGCCGCCCTTTTCTAGATGACCGAGTAATCCGCCACCGAACTTTACCTCATTCACGAGCCGGCCATTGATGCTGATCAAACGCTTCTGCCTGCGATCGACCCACATATCGCCGGCCATTTGTTGCAAGACTTTTCCCGCACGCGTTGGTGGTTGAAATTTTGGGTTGGGCCTGAAAGTCAGCTCGATGGCATTGCTATTCTGTCCTGCGTACGCAAAGGTGAAGGCCTCAGGAATCATTTTTAGAATCGCGTTGCACTGATCGCTGTCTTTGCGACGTGCCTGTTCCGCCTTTCGCTGCTCGTCGGGATCCGTCGAGAATCGCAGAATGCGTCGCGATTCGTCCCGCTGTTGCGCTTTGGTCAGCGGTTCTCCCGCAACCGATACCAGTCGATCAAGCGACCCGGATTTGGTTTCAACGACCACCCTTGTCTCATGTCTTCCCCCGGCGTCCTTGTGCAGCCTATATTTCCAGTAGATATTGGCGATAGTCGCAGGGTGCAGCTCGTTATAGATAACCGATTTCACCAGATCGGTCGGGGGATCCTGCGGGGGCTGGTTCTGGCCCAAAGCAGCCCACGGGGCCAGGAAGGAAACCACTACGGCCAACAGCATCCGCGATTTTTTGAAGATCAGGGCCATGGCCGTAATGTCACAAGGTGCTTTACGGTACCCTGCAAGCCTAAGGACAAAGCTGGTCCTCCAACCATCAGCACAATGGGGTATCAATCATAGGAAGATCACTAATACTGGCGTGAGTTCGTCCACGAATTTTCATAAACCAAAGCAACTCAAAGCAATCTTTTGACAACGCCCAAAAGCTTCCCCGGCAAACTGCCGCTCTTACTAACGCCTCCATTGCCCTGCAATCGGTTCACATTTAAACTTGTAAGTTCGAGGTGAAATCATGCTGGTAGTCATGCAGGCGCACGCCCGGCCGGAAGAAATTCGGGCCGTATGCGACAAGATTGAGGCACTTGGATATCGCGCCCATTCCATCCCAGGCGCAGAACGCACGGCCATTGGCATCACCGGAAACCGCGGCGAGGTTGAGCCGGGCACGCTCGATGAAATGCCTGGTGTACAGGAAGTAATTCGCGTTACTAAACCCTACAAACTGGTAAGCCGAGACATGAAAGCCGACAACACTGTCATCAGTTTTCCCGGCAGTGATGCGACCTTCGGAGGACCAGATTTGGCGATTGTCGCCGGGCCGTGTGCGATTGAGAGCCGCGAGCAGGCGTTTGCGGTGGCTGAACGTGTACATCGCGCCGGAGCACAGTTCTTCCGCGGCGGAGCGTACAAGCCTCGAACTTCGCCGTATTCATTCCAGGGTTTGGGCGAAGAAGCCCTGCAGATCATGGCAGAGATTCGCGACCAGTATGGAATGAGAATTGTCACTGAGGCAATCGACAACGAGTCGCTGGAACTGGTCGAAGAATACGCGGACGTGATTCAGATCGGCGCCCGCAACATGCAGAATTTCTCTTTGCTTAAGCGTGCAGGACGCTCGCAAAGGCCAGTGCTTTTGAAGCGCGGTATGGCGGCAACACTGGAGGAATTCCTCATGGCCGCCGAGTACATCATGAGCGAAGGCAATTACAACGTTATCCTCTGCGAGCGTGGCGTACGGACATTTGCTGATCACACGCGAAACACGCTTGATCTGAGCTTAATTCCTGCCGTGCAGCGTTTGAGCCACTTGCCCATCGTCGTCGATCCGAGCCATGGAACCGGCAAGCGGAACAAGGTCACTCCGCTTTCGCGCGCCGCGATCGCCGTCGGTGCCGACGGCCTGCTGATCGAAGTTCATTGCGATCCGGACAAAGCGCTTTCTGATGGAATGCAGTCGCTCTATCCCGAGCAATTTGATGAACTGATGGGTCAAGTACGACAGATTGCGCCAGTAGTAGGAAGATCTGTCCCGGGCGTTAGGGAGAAAGTCGTAGTCGGGGCGTCAACGACGTCATAATACTGGTAACGATCCGTGAGACTCACTTCCAAATCGGTAAGGTTTATCGCGTTTCTCAACGCTCGATTGCAGCCATCTACTCATCTGCTCCACGCCGGCTTGCCGTGGTCGCTGCTCCCAATTTTCGCAAGCGATCTTTGGCCTGCACCGCCTCAGTAGTGCGCGGATAACGCTGTATAACATGACGCAGCGTGGCAATGGCGGAATCCTTTTGTCCCGCCTCAATCTGGGCCAGACCCTTCTTTAACTCGGCCGACGCCGCTTTATTGCCGTCCGGGAAATTCTGCAGAACTTTGTCGTAGCCGCTGATCGCGTCAGGGTAGTTTCCCGCCTTGAAATCTATTTCCGCAAGATAGAAATAGGCATTGCCGGCAAGATCGGTATTGGGATAGTTCTTCACGTAATCAGAGAATTCTTGTTTCGCTAAATCAGCATTGCCGCCGTTGTAGTCGCGCAGACCGTTGTTGTAGAGCACATCCGGAGGTGGAACTGCCATCTGTGCCGCTTGCTGCTGTTGTTGCTGTTGCTGCTGAGTGGCCTGCGCCGCAAGCGTCTGCTGCGCCTGTTGCATGGCTTCGAGTTGATTGGTTACTTTGCCGAGGCGGGCCTTGAGTTCGTCCAAACTGTCATTCAGCGCCTGCAGTTGCCCGGAAAGCTGATCCACGTGATTGTTCGTGTCGCTCTGCTGTTTCTGCAGCGTGACCTGCATGTTCGTGATCGCCGCGGTCACCTTGTTGATGCTATCGGTGTTCTGGTCCATCAGGTTCTTGAGCACGCCCATACGCTCGTCAAGTGATTGTTTGAGTCCGGTCATCTGATCCTGGATTTGTTGGACCTGGGTTTGCAATTCGACGATTTCCCGGTTGACGGCCCATGCCGGCGCGCTCAGAAGTCCAGCCAGCAAAACAACAACAAAAATGCGCATGTGGATGATTTTCATAACTGTTCCTAAGATGCAGATTACGTCCTTAACGTAAGTGCAACAGAAGAGCAGCAGGAGGTCAAGTTCGCGGATGGCCAGGGAGATTATTGAACTTGGTGCACGTTCGTTCTCATCGTAGAGAACCGGATGTGGCCCAGCCGCGCCGCAAACCCAGAGATTAGCGAATGCTTGCCGTACCTTATAGGCCCTAGGGATTGGTAACTTGTTGCGGTTGAACTTGTGATGCCAATAAATATGGCTCATCTGGCATCACGATCCAAGCAATCACGTAGCCGATAAATCCAATTCCAGTCACGCAAGCAGTGATCAGCCACACCAGCCGTACCAGCGTCACGTCCAAATCGAAGTATTCCGCCATGCCAAGACAAACACCGGCGATCTTGCGGCCTTCTCTCGGACGAAGCAGCCGCTTGCGAGCGATCACTCCGCCTACGCGAGTCCCACAATAGGCACAGACATTCGCATCATCCTGAATCGCTTTACCACAGTAATTGCAATACATAAGTCACCTCAGCATAGGATACGCAGATTCTCAGCGCGGCGTTCCAGAAATCGTCCCCACAGAGGCAGCAGCTTACGAGCCCTTGTAGGGATCTTTGATCCGTTTTCTGGCTGCGTCTGCCTGAGGTGAGTGCGCATTCAGTCCGATCACGCTCTCATACCTTTTCAGGGCGATATCGCGCTTTTGCAATAGATCGTACATCTCTCCCGCCGCTAGCGCGGCTTTTTGCGCGATCTGTGGGTCCGGATTATGAACTTCGCTTACCTGCTCGTAAGACGCAACCGCGCCGGCGTAATCCTTCCGGCTGCGCAGCAAATTCCCCAGCGCGAGCGCGGCAATCTCGTAATGCAGACCCGAATATTTCCCCTTTCGACCGTCCTGCCACACACGCCGGTAAACTTCTTCAGCCTGCTGCTGCTGGCCTTTGATACTCAGCAAAGTGCCTTCTTCTACGGCGAATAGCACGTTGTGGGGATATTGCGGTTGGAGAGATCTAAGAATCGAAAGCGCCTCGTCGTAGCGCTTTTCACGGCGGAGAAAAACAACCAGCACGATCTTCGCGTCAATGGCCGCATCGCCGTCGCCTGCGGCAGCTTCGTGCAGGTACTGGAGCCCTTTCTCTTTATTCCCGCCAAGTCCCACAATGCTCGATGCCGTCTTCACTGCCCAAGGCAGATTCCCTACCACGTAGTTATGCGCACCCACAATCAGCTTGGCGTCAACATTACCGGGATCGAGTTCCAGCACTTTCTCATGGTCACGCCTGGCCGCTACCGCGTTGCGAAGCGCGGAAAACCAGGCGTGCTCGACAAGTGCGGTATAGGTTGCAAACTCGGCTTTCGTCACGCCGCGTGAGTAAAGTGCCTCCACATTTTTAGAATTTGCAGACAGGCGCTTGTCCTCGATTCCAAGCGCCTTCTGCACCAGGGACTTGATTTGACGGCACGCGCGTGGATCGGCAGGTTCGTGTGGTGCATTTATAAAACTGTCGTTCGCGTACTCCCCTGAACTGAGTGCGCCAATGCGGTACAGTTCGTGAAATAAAACTGCGTTCAGCAGATGATTGATTGTGTCTGGATCGTCTGGATGCCGCTGATAAAGCTGTGTGAATTCCTGGATCGCCGGCTCGTACTCCATGTTGTAAAAGTGATCGAACGCCTGTGAGCTTAGCGATTCCCGGCTGCGCGATGGTGGCTTGTTGTTTCGGCTTCCTCGGTCCGAAACCGCTGTACGCAATACTTCTGCTCCCAAAACGGGGCACCGACCATAGCCCCAGCCTATAGCCAGTACGATCAAAACGAGAGCACGAGACCCCTCACGAAAAGACAAGGCAGAATCCGTCAACCAGAGCAGACTCACCGCAGTGTATCCGAGAAACCCGGCGCGTGGTGGAATCAATCCTTAGACTCATGGCCATCGCTTTCTATCAGCAATACGTCAAATTCCAGCACTGTTTATAAACTTTGCACTATTAGCGTAATTCTTGCTCGACGAAGCAGGTTCGCCGCTTGAAAATCGCTACGTAAGCTTCTCAAGCTATTGAACATTAGGTTTAAGCGCTTTGGTACAAAAAGTGCCATTTCACGGTCATAAAAGTGTCAGAGAAATGTCTATGAGTGACGCGGTCCGTGACGTTCAACGGGAGTTTTGGCGCCCTCCCCTGTCTCAGCCCACGGCTGTGACGAACCTGGCCGAAGCCTGTAGGCGTTGCGGGACCGAGTTCATGGTGGGCGCTGCCTTCTGCCATATTTGCGGCGCCCACAGGCATCGCGCCGAACTTTCCCCGTCGGCAAACTGGACGAGATATCTCGGTTTTCTTCGTGTCTTAGAGTTTGGAAGCGTCAAGACGTGGTTTGGCTTGCCCCTGCCCTCCCTGTGCGCCTTCCTGGTCGGCATCGCTTTCATGGTGGTGGCGGTTTCTATGACCTTCATTAGCGTGCACGATAATTCCGACTTTGAAGCTGTTCAGCTTTGGCGCATTCAATGGATTATGGCCGCATGCGCAGCTTTCCTGGCAGGAATACTCCTCAAGAGCCGCAAACCGCAGAATTAGTACCCCTTGGCTTTCCTCTGTGGCTTCCTCCGTGTTCTCAGTGCTCTCTGTGGTAGAGATTTTTCTTTTTTTTGCCCTTTATAACCCTTTAATTGACTGCCGCTATTTTTCATCTAGAACATGTGATTCACTGGCCCTGCACCCTTCCCGATTGAATAGCCGTTCCTGATCGCCTCCAATACATAAGCTTTCGACAGCAGGACCGCGACTTCCAGACCTCGTCCTATCGCCAACTGGCAGGCAATCGCCGTTGAAAACGCACACCCGGTACCGTGTGTGTTTGGGGAATCGAGATGCGCAGCCCGGAAGGTCTTTGCGTCTTTACCGGGAAAGCTGAGGACGTCTACAGCGCACTCGAGGTTCCCTCCAGTCACTACCACCGCTTTGGCTTGGAACTCATGCAAACGTACTGCCGCCCGCTTCATTTGGTCTGCGTTTTTCACCGCCATTCCGGCAAGGGTGGCCGCTTCATCCATATTAGGAGTGACTACATCTGCCATTGGAAGGAGTCGTTTGACCAGAACGTCAATTCCTTCCGAGTCCAGCAGGGCTGCGCCAGAGGACGATGTCAGAATGGGATCCACAACCACGTTCGACAACTGGGAAGTTTGCAAAAAATCCGCGACAATCGCCGCCACCTTGCCGGTTCCTATCATTCCCACATGTACCGCAGAGACCTTCACGTCTCCCGCCAACTCCGCCAAACTGTCCCGCAGCAACTCCGGATCGACCCCAGCTACTCGTCGAACCCCTGCCGTCGATTGCACCGTCAGGGCAGTAATTGCCGAAACTCCGTAGCAGCCATGCGCCGCAATTGTCTTAATGTCGGCCGTTATCCCGGCCCCGGATGACGGATCGAAACCGGCAATGGTTAACACGATGGGCGGGGAGTTCCTCATGACGGGAACTTTATCAGACCTGAAAAGTCGAGCGCGCCCGGACGATAAAGCGACAAGAAAAGCACGAAAGGTGAGGTCCTCAAGCGACGTAAGTGCCACAAAACAAGCTGGAAGTTAAGTTTTTCTCGTAAGTTTATGAAAACAAAATTACGAAAATATTGCACAGCCCGCGATTTTAGAGGTTATTTACTAATACGTAAACATGCATGGCAATGATTATGAGCAACATAGCTATAAAAATTGACTTCGCACAGCAGATTACGTCACGTATCTATAACTGTACTAAGGGACTTGTACACTTCATTCCTGATTGACACACTGCTAGTGGCCCAGTAGCATCTCGTCAATTGAACGAAAGTTTGTATGGAGGAGGAGACGTTGACGATGGAGGGTATCTGATGCGAGTCCGAATAGCTCAAGGGTTGACGCTTGTTTTGCTCGTCAGCTTGGGAGCGGCTCAGGGGCCAACCAGCTCAGGGTCAGCTAACCACAATAAGATCTCTGAATACAGCACGGTCGCAGTTTCCGGCCACCGACCGGGCACCCGCCCATATCAGGTAGGCACCGCTTCCTGGTACGGCGACTTCTTCGAAGGCAAGCCGACGGCTAGCGGCGAACCGTTCAACATGTACGATCTGACCGCGGCGCATCCAACTTTGCCGCTTGGGACCCTGGTTCGAGTCACGAACCTCAGAAACCGCCGCTCGGTTGTTGTGCGCATTAACGACCGTGGTCCGGTGGTTCCAGGCCGAATCATCGACCTTTCTTACAACGCGGCCCGAGTGCTTCGGTTTGACAAGAAAGGGCTGCAACGAGTTCGCCTGGACGTAGTCCCGACCGATAGAGCCATCGCCACCCTGGCGATGCTTCGCGAGCCGGCTCTATAAGCTCAAGTTGTAATCCAGTTCCAGTTCCGCAGAGAGACGAGGTTTGCCTCGTCTCTCTGCGCCGTATCTATTTTTGATTCAATTTTTGGCACACTCTTGACCTCCTTCCGAGAGGCGCACTGGAAATTTCTCAGCTTTGGCTTAGACTCGTAATCGATGCAAAGTCCACAAGGGCGTTGTGCAGGCAGGCTTGAACCGTCTGACCGGCTGATCGTGGCGCTCGATGTCTCATCGGCCCAGGCCGCCCGGCAGATGGTGACCGCACTCGGTAACTCCGTAAACACCTTCAAGGTCGGCATGCAACTCTACACCGCCGAAGGTCCAGATTTCGTACGTGAACTCATTCAGTCAGGGAAAGAAGTTTTTCTTGATTTGAAATATCACGACATTCCAAACACTGTCGCTTCAGCCGTTCATGAAGCCGCACGACTAGGCGTGAGTATGTTGACTGTCCACGCTTCCGGCGGGGCCAAAATGCTTAGGGCAGCAGTAGAAGCGGCCTCGGAAGTATCCGGTGGGGCGACGGCCGTCCCCGCCCGTCGAGATCCAAAGATCCTGGCTGTAACTGTCTTGACAAGCATGAACGAGGATGGTTTGCACGAACTGGGCGTCAGCGGCCCCGTGGTCAACCAGGTCGTCCGTCTCGCGAATATTGCCCTGAACGCAGGCTGCCACGGTCTGGTCAGCTCCGCCTTGGAAGTAAAGACGCTCCGCGCAAAACTGGGCGGCGACTTCCTCGCCGTTACCCCTGGAGTGCGGCCATCCGGTGCAGACCACGGAGATCAGGCCCGAGTTGTAACTCCGGCGGAAGCGATCAGCGCCGGGGCAACTCATATTGTGATTGGAAGGCCGATCACCGCCGCAAAAGATCCTGTCGCGGCGGCACGCTCTATCCAGCAGGAAATTGCGGAAGCGCTCAATAACCGACAATCAACGAAAGTTTGAGCCTGAGCGAGCTGCATGACTCTGTGGCTTTGCTCCGTGTTCTCAGTGCTCTCTGCGGTTCAATGTTGGTATGTGGAGTTAGAGCTTTTCGTAAAACTCGCACGCTGAGCAGGAAATGAAGATTCCGCCCGGAACGCCTCGTTCCCGGTCCTTTACCCGCTTCACAATGCGGGTTGGCTTGCCGCACTTTGGGCAGTCCGTGCTCTTGGTAGTATCCATCACTTTCTTACGATCTGCAGTCTTGGCAATCTTAGCCATGGTTCTCCTGGGTTTTGCGGTGTGATTTCATTTTATCACTCGGGCCCGAGCATTCAGCGACAGCGAGCTCAAGTCCTCACGTCCAATGAGATCCCCTATTTACAAGCTCGCGATGCGCATGTAAATCCCGGTGCTCGTTGTTTGGCTGAGTGCTGATTCCTGCCTGGTTTTTGCTTTTTCGATTCTTCGAATCAAATTTTCCACTTTGACTCTCCCTGCCATCGATGGGTAATCTAATTTTTCATGCTGATCCGGCACCATCATCTCCACCATCACGCGCATGGCGCGACGGCGGGGATGTGCGGCTGAGTTAGTCAGCAGCAAGGCAAGATCAAGCCCGCTGAAGCGCAAGCCTCAGCGGGCTTTTTGTTTGTGGTGCGCGATCAGGGCGGCACGCAATCACAGCGAGGTTAAGTAGCTGTTTCCCTCGTGTCCCTTCGTGGTTAATGATTTTTAGGAAGCAGGGCAGAAATATGAAAATTGACTTTGAAAAAATGCAAGGCCTGGTTCCCGCTATTGTGCAGGATGCCCAGAACGGCGATGTGCTTATGCTCGGTTTTATGAATCGTGACGCTTGGGAAAAAACTCGGTCAGTTGGCTACGTCACGTTTTACAGCCGCACGCGCAACGAACTTTGGACCAAAGGCGAAACCTCTGGCAATCGCCTGAGAGTGATTTCTGCCTCCACCGACTGTGATGTTGACTCTTTATTGATCCAGGTGGAAGTCGAGGGCGCAGGCGTAGTCTGTCACGAGGGAACGCGATCCTGCTTTACCAAAGCTCTTATAGTTTCAACAACTCCGGCTGCGGAGACCGCAAGATGAAAATTCGCCTGGGAATTCCCAAAGGCAGCCTGCAGGAGGCGACGCTGCAATTATTCGCACAAGCAGGGCTTCCGATCCATACTAATTCGCGTTCTTATTTTGCTTCGACTGGAGATCCCGAAATCGAATGCATGCTTATTCGCGCGCAGGAGATGGCGCGTTACGTAGAGCATGGCGCGCTCGACGCAGGATTGACCGGACTTGATTGGGTGATCGAGAGCGGTCTTGAAGTCGCAACCGTCTCTGACCTGATTTACGCAAAGCAAAGCCGAGGCAAGGTGCGATGGGTATTGGCGGTGCCTGAAGGTTCCTCATACCAAAAACCCGAAGACCTGAATGGCCGGATCATTGCCACGGAGTTGGTAAACGTGACCAAAAACTACTTTGCATCGCGCAGCGTCGACGTTCGCGTCGAGTTCTCCTGGGGCGCCACCGAAGTTAAGCCGCCAATGCTCGCAGACGCAATCGTGGAGGTCACCGAAACCGGCAGTTCACTCCGCGCCAATCACCTGCGCATCATGGATACGGTGCTCGAAAGCAATACTCAAATCATCGCCAACAAATTGTCATGGTCTGATCCCTGTAAGCGACGGAAAATCGAAAATCTCGCTCTAATGCTGCGCGGGGCAATGGAGGCAAAAGATCGCGTCGGTCTGATGCTGAATGTTCGCAAGGAAGATTTGGACCGCGTACTCGGGGTGCTGCCCGCGCTGAAGCGTCCAACGATTTCGACGCTGAGTGATCCTGATTGGCTCGCTGTTAACACCGTCATTGAAGAGTCGCAAGCGTGGCAAGTCATTCCCCGCCTAAAAGAGGCGAATGCTCAAGGTATCGTCGAATATCCGCTCAATAAGGTGGTCATGTAATGCGGATTCTCGAAGGTACCGCCGCCGAGGCTTACGTTAAAAGCTTGGAACAACGCGGTTCTCGGCTGGACGAAGTTGAACCCGTGGTGCGGCGGATCATCGAGGAAGTAAGAAAGAACGGTGATCGTGCGCTCCTGCAATTTGCGCGGGAGTTCGACGGGTTGGCGCCTGACCAGGAGTTCCGGGTGAGCGAATCCGAGCTGAAACATGCTTGGCGAGGGGTGTCGACCCAGTTTCGCGCTGCGCTAAGGACCGCCGAAAGGAATATTCGCAAGTTTTGTACGTGGCAAAAGCCAAAAGAATGGAAGAGATCGAGCGATGGGATTACTCTCGGCCAGTTGGTTCGTCCGCTAGATTCCGTCGGATGCTACGTTCCGGGTGGACGATTTCCGCTCGTATCTACTTTGCTCATGACGGCAATCCCGGCCCAAGTTGCCGGCGTGAAAAATATCCGCGTGTTTTCCCCGCGTCCGAGTTGCGAAGTCCTCGCAGCTGCAGCGATGCTTGGCGTCACCGAGTTCTATCGGACCGGCGGTGCGCAGGCCATCGCAGCAATGGCTTATGGCACTGAGAACATTACGCGAGTAGATAAGATCGTGGGCCCCGGAAATCTCTACGTCACAGCTGCAAAAAAGCTGGTCTCGTTCGATTGTGCGATCGACATGCTTGCCGGGCCGACGGAAGTCGTCATCGTCAGCTCGACGGGTAATTCAGCGTTTGTTGCGGCTGATCTGGTGGCGCAAGCGGAACACGATCCGGAGACGCTGGCGGTGTTTATTACGACCTCACGGAAATTAGCAACTCAGGTGACAACTCAGGTCAGTAAAGATGGACGGGCGCGTCTTTCACCGCACGTTATCAATGAGAATGCGCGCAAGTCGCTGGACACTCGCGGCGCGGCGTTGATTGCTGAATCGCGCGGCCAGGCGTTCGATTGGGCAAATCGCATTGCACCCGAGCACATCACGATCGAGAAAAAAGATCTGCCGCTCGTGCGCAATGCGGGTTCGGTTTTCATCGGAGACTACTCTGCCCAGGCCGCCGGTGATTATGCTTCTGGTCCCAATCACGTGCTTCCCACAGCAGGTGCCGCCCGCTTCCGCGGCGGTCTCAGTGTCATGGATTTTGTGAAGCTGATCTCGATACAGGAGCTTTCCGCAAAAGGCTTGCAGCGAATCGCGCCTGCGGTCATTCAGCTCGCCGAAACCGAAGGCTTGCAGGCGCATGCCGGCTCCATCCGCGTGAGGTGTGCGAATGCTTAAGGCCAGAGAAGCAATATGTACCTTGAAGGAATACCACCCTCCGCTAGGGAACCGTGACGGTTTGCGTCTCGACTTTAACGAGAATACGGAAGGCTGTTCGCCACGCGTGCTGGATCGGCTGCAAAGTCTCACTGGTGAAGACCTGGCACGCTATCCCGTCCGTGAGAAGGGCGAAGCTGCAGCTGCAGCGCACCTCGGAGTCTCGCGAGATGAACTGCTGCTAACCAACGGAACGGACGAGGCCATTCACCTCGTCTGCGAAACCTACCTTGAATCCGGAGACGAGGCGCTTGTAATCGTTCCGACTTTTGCGATGTACGAAATCTACGCTGCGCAGACTGGTGCCCGCGTGACTTCGATTCCCGCGGAAAAGAATTTCATATTTCCTGTCACCGACGTTCTGAATGCGATCACCAGCCGCACACGGTTCATCGCGATCGCCAATCCGAACAATCCTACTGGGGCATTCGCCGAGGTCGCAGATCTCATTAAGATCGCGCAGGCCGCGCCCGATGCCGCTGTCTTGATAGACGAGGCTTACTTTGAATTTGCCGGCGAGACACTCATTCCGCGCTGGCGTGATGTCCCGAACCTGTTTGTATCGCGTACTTTTTCAAAGGCCTACGGCATGGCTGGACTGCGAATCGGGGTGCTCATGGGCAACGCCGAACAAATGGGCATCCTTCGACGCGCCAGTTCTCCGTACAACTTGAACTCCGTTGCTCTTGCCTGTTTACCGACCGCTCTGGCCGACGAAGCGTACATTCGACACTATGTCGAGCAAGCACTCGAAGGTCGCCGCCAACTCGAGTCAGAACTCGAGAGCTGGGGTGTGCGTTTCTGGCCGAGCCGCGCGAATTTCGTCCTGATGCACTTCGGGGCAGATTCCAAGGCCTTCATTCAGAAAATGCGTGACCGTGGCATGCTGGTTCGCGACCGCTCAAGTGACCACGGCTGTAAAGATTGTGTTCGCATTACAGTCGGAGCGCGCGAGCACAACCAGCGCTTACTGGCGTGTTTGCGTGAGGTGCTTGCTGAAGTCGGCCCGCGCGAAAAGGTGGCGCGATGAGAAAGGCTTTAATCGACCGAAACACAAAAGAAACGCAGATCCATCTCAAGCTCGTGATCGAAGGCCGTGGCCGATACAAAATTTCGACCGGCATTCGCTTTTTCGATCACATGCTCGAACTCTTCGCGCATCACGGCGGCTTCGACCTCGATCTAATGGCAAAAGGCGACCTCGACGTCGACCAGCATCACACGGTCGAAGACGTAGGCATTGCCCTGGGCCAGGCTTTTTCGAAGGCTCTCGGCGACAAACGTGGCATCCTCCGCGCGGGATATTTCGTTATGCCAATGGATGAAACGCTCGGACTCGCTGCCGTCGACTTCTCTGGTCGTGCCGCCGCAGTCGTTGACACGAACGTTCGCGTGCGCCTCGTCGGCGACTTGCAATCCGAACTTGTGCCGGATTTCTTTGACGGCTTCGCGCGTGGCGCAAACGCCAATGTGCACATCCGCACTATGTATGGACGCTCCAATCATCACAAGATTGAAGCCTTGTTTAAGGCCTTCGCGCGAGCGTTGCGCGCGGCATGTTGGCAAGACAAGCAGATGAAGGATTTGCTCCCCAGCACCAAGGGTTTGCTGTGATGATCGCCATCATCGACTACAAGGCCGGCAACCTGACCTCGGTAAAGAAAGCCTTTGATCATCTCGGCGCAAAGACCTTCATCACTTCCGATCCCGCTGAAGTTCGACACGCAGAAAAGATCGTGCTCCCTGGTGTGGGTCACTTCGCCGCGACCAAAGCTCTCCACGAATCTGGTCTTCGCGAAGCGATTCTCGAACAAATTGAGCAGCAGGTTCCCTTCCTCGGCATTTGCGTCGGCATGCAATGGATGCTCGCCTCGAGCGAAGAAGCTCCGGATGTCCACGGCCTGGCCCTCTTGCCGGGCGAGTGCAGCCGCTTCCCTGCCGGCGTGAAATCACCGCATGTCGGCTGGAACAATTTGCAGATTCGTAGCCAGCCATCTCGCTTGCTTCATGGCGTCGCGCCGGAGTCGTACGTCTACTTCACACACTCCTACAGGGTCCCGCTGCTGGCGGCCACTATCGCGGAATGCCAGTACGGGGGCGGGTTTTCAGCGGCGGTGGAGCAAGACAATCTGTTCGGCGTACAGTTCCACCCGGAAAAGTCCGGCGCAGCTGGTCTTAAAATCCTTGAGAATTTTTGTAATTTGTAATGCTCACGAAACGAATCATTGCTTGTCTTGATGTGGATGCAGGCCGCGTGGTGAAGGGCACGCAATTTCTCGACCTGCGCGATGCCGGTGATCCCGCCGAACTCGCTGCAGCCCATAGCAATGCCGGGGCTGACGAGATCGTATTGCTCGATATCACTGCTACGCATCAGAAACGGGCCACGCTCATCGACACGGTTCGTCGCACCGCAAAAGAACTGTTCGTGCCATTTACGGTTGGTGGTGGCGTGCGCGCCTTACAAGATGCAGGAGCGATCTTCGACGCGGGCGCAGATAAGATCAGTATCAATTCCGCAGCGATCGCCGATCCTTCGCTGATCACCTGCATCGCTCAGCGCTTCGGATCACAAGCTGTGATTGTGGCAATTGATGCTAAACAAAGCGGACTCCGCTTCGAAGCCTACGTCTCAGGTGGCCGCAAGCCGACCGGCAAAGATGCAGTTGACTGGGCGAAGGAAGCCGAAAGCCGCGGTGCGGGTGAA
>DATBIE010000082.1:0-14131 GCA_036557105.1 Terriglobales bacterium | reverse complement strand
TTGATATATTGCGTTGCTCACACTGGGAACGGTAAAGGTCACAGAGGAGTCCGACCATGACTGGATTGAGGCTGCCGTTGTACCGAAGAGCACCTGCCCGGTGGACGCGCCGAATCCTTTGCCGGCGATAGTGACTTTCATTCCGGGCTGGCCGACGGTGGGGCCGATCGATCCGACTTCTGGAGCAGCGGGAGTTCCCACTTTTTGCCAGACCGCCACGGTGTGAGCGTTGAGCGTGAAATTATTTGCCGGATTGTTGCCGCCGCTGCCGGAAGTCACGGTGAGACTTGATCCGCCAAGCAGGGCGCCAAGGTAGTCGCTGTAAGTGCCACTGGGAAGGGCCGTGAGAAGGCCTGAGATTGCATAGTTGGTTGTGTCGTTTTTATTGATTGCGACCAGAACAACATCGTTGAAGAATTTGCGCTCGTAAATGTACACGTCGTTGTTGATCCAGCGCTGCTGAAAACCGCCATAGGCAAGAGCGTCGTTGTTCTGGCGCAGAGTGGCAAGCTTGTTGATGAGTTGATAGGCAGTGGTCGCAGTATTGAACGAACTCATCCAGACGCGGTCGTAAGGATCTCCGCCGCCGTTGGTGTCATTGTGAAGGTATTGTTCGTCTCCGTAGAGGATCACGGGAATTCCGCGGCAGGTTAGAAGGAACGACATCGCTTCATTCAGGCGATTGTTGTTGTTGTTCACTGAAAGGAGCCGTGACTCATCGTGGCTGTCGAAGAATGTGACCAGGTCGGTGTTCCAGGTGAAACTTGAGTTCTCGGTTGAGATGGTGCTGTCGAGTTCGGAAAAATTGTTGTTTCCGGCAAAAACGTCCCGCATCGCGCCATTCACGCCGAAGTCCAATTCGCTGATACCACTTCTGTTCGCGAACTTGTAGGCGTCGTGATACATGGGATCGCCTGGGTTGTTGTTGTACCACTCGCCGTATAAGAAGCTGGGCGACTGAGTGAAGACGGAATTCGCGAAGGAGTACTCCCATCCCCAGGTCACGTGCTTGATGGCGTCTAGGCGGAAGCCATCTGCGCCGTGGGTTTGGAATTGATGGACCGCAGTCTTCAGATAGTTGTCGATGGTTGAATTTTCCTGGTTCAGGTCTTCGAGGCTGAGCAGAGTGTCGTACTGCAACTGATAACGATCGTTGTAGTCGGAGATATTAGGATTGTGGTGAAAGTATCCGTTGGGATCGCCGCTGTCAGACGCCATGAACGTACCGTTGTTGTATAGCGCGCCGTTTTCGCCGCCGCCGTTGTAATTCGAATGATTGTTGGCCCAATCGACGATGACCTTGATCCCATTCTGATGGGCAGCGGTGACGAGATTGTCGAAGGCAGTCCATGAATTGCTGCTGTCGCCGAAGTGTTCGTCCACGCGCATGAAGTCGCGGGCATCGTATCCGTGGTAGGGAGCGGAGATCGGCGTGCCGCTGTTCATGTTCAGGTTTTCGTTATCGACTATCGGCGAGATCCAGATCGCGGTCACACCCATGCCTTTGAGGTACGACATTTTCTGCTGAATTCCGGCGAGGTCGCCGCCCCAATAAGCCTGCCAGTTCCCCTTGGTGGAATCGAAAAGACCTTGGCTCTGCGAAGGATTGTCATTAGCCGTGCTGCCGTTGAAGAAGCGGTCGGTGACAATCTGATAGATGACCTGCTTCTTGAAATCCTGGGCCGTGGCGGCAGTTACAAGGAAAAGTAGAACCAGAACAGGGAAGAAAAGCTCACGGCACTTCATGGGGTACACCTCTATGCACCATTGTGCAACAAGCGCCAGCGGCGTTACAGATCTCAAAACGAATTACCACAAAGGACACGAAGTTACACGAAGGCACCCATTGGCTTAGCGCAGACTTTCGTGCGCGAAGGGCTTAGTGTGATTATTCGTATTCGCAAATCTTAGGCCTCTCGGAAGTTCGAGGTGTATCATCGCAGACTGCTGAATTGAAACACTGGACCTCTCGATGGAAAAGCCGCCGCGTACGTTCTGGCAAATCTGGAACATGAGTTTTGGCTTCCTGGGAATCCAGTTTGGCTGGGCCCTGCAGATGGCGAACATGAGCGCCATTTACGAGTATCTGGGCGCGCGGGCAGACCAGATTCCGATCTTATGGCTCGCGGCTCCGTTAACTGGCTTGCTGGTGCAACCGATTATTGGTCACGCGAGCGATCGCACATGGGGACCACTGGGACGAAGGCGGCCATATTTCTTGGTCGGAGCAATTCTCAGTTCGCTGGCGCTGGTGCTGATGCCCAATTGCTCTTCGTTGTGGATGGCGGCAGGGCTGCTGTGGGTACTGGATGCGTCCATCAACATCAGCATGGAGCCGTTTCGCGCATTCGTTGCCGACATGCTTCCCGAAAAGCAGCGTACACGCGGATTCGCCATGCAAAGCCTGTTCATCGGGCTGGGGGCAGTGGTGGCTTCCGCATTGCCGTGGATGCTGACCAATATCTTTCATTTTTCCACGTCGGCAAATCAAGGGCGAGCTATTCCGGGCACAGTGCGCTTCTCCTTTTATATAGGCGCCGCGGCATTTTTGGGGGCAGTGCTATGGACGATTGTGAGCACGCCGGAAGATCCGCCGGAGGACATGGAAGAATTCCAGCGAGCGAAGTCGAACAAGGCAGGGCTGCGCGCTAATGCAAAAGAAATTCTTATCTCTATCAAGGCTATGCCAAAAACCATGCGCCAGCTTGCGCCAGTACAACTAATGACCTGGCTCGGACTGTTCTGCATGTGGCTGTATTTCCCGGTGGCAGTCGCCCACAACGTGTTCGGTGCGGCGGACCAGAATTCCCAGCTTTATGCACGTGGAATTGAGTGGGGAGGAATCTGTTTTGCAGTCTACTCGGCCGTCTGCTTCGGATTTTCGTTTGTACTGCCGGCGCTGGCTCGCACGGTGGGCAGAAAAAATGCTCATAGCCTCTGTCTTTTGTGTGGGGGCATCGGTCTGCTCTCGGTGGTGATGATTCACAACCAGTATGTCTTGCTGCTAACCATGGTAGGGGTAGGCATTGCATGGAGCAGCACGCTCGCGGTGCCATATGCGGTACTGGCGGGATCTCTGCCGGCAGAGAAGACCGGCGTGTACATGGGGATTTTTAATTTCTTCATCGTGATTCCGGAGATTCTCGCGTCGCTTTTCTTTGGCTGGATCATGAGCCATCTTCTGAATAACAACCGCATCGCGGCCGTGGTTGCCGGCGGGTTATTCATGCTGATTGCCGCCGGACTCATGCAGCGGGTGATTGACGCCGATGACGAGATTGTGCGCCACACTGCGGAGGAGCCGGAATTGCGTGCTGCGGGAGTGAACTAATCGATTGGCACGCGATTCCAGACTCTGAATTCTCAGCAGTTCTGAATTGTCGGCACTTTGGCGCGAGTAGAATAAAGAAACCCTTTCCGGAGTAACTGGTGCATGGTATCTGCATCCGCGCTGATTCAGGCCGAGCAACTGCAAAGCCCACTGGTCAAGGCGAGCGCGCGCTGCGTGCTGGTGTTGTTTGGGGCATCCGGCGACCTCACCAAGCGCAAGCTGGTGCCCGCACTATTCAATCTTGCTAAGGCGAAACTACTTCCTGACAACTTTGCGATTCTGGGCGTTGCGTTTGACGAACTCAGCGTCGAACAGTTCCGCGATCAGGTGACGTCGTTTCTGCAGCCGTCCGACAAGAATTCGGAGACTTTGAATTCTTTCAGGCAACGTCTTTACTACGAGCGGGCCAATTTCTCGGATGCCGGTATGTATTCAGGTCTGCAGACGCGGCTGGGAGAACTCGACCAGCAATATCAGACAGAGGGCAACTATCTTTTTTATCTCGCCACTTCTCCGAAATTCTTTGGGCACATCGTTGAACAGCTGGGACAAAGCCAGCTTGCAAGACAGGAGAATGGCCATTGGCGGCGAGTGGTGATAGAGAAACCATTTGGGCATGATCTGGATTCTGCGAAAGCGCTGAACCGGCAAATCAAATCCGTGCTGGCGGAAAATCAGATTTACCGGATCGATCACTATCTCGGTAAAGAGACGGTACAGAACATCATGGTGTTCCGCTTCGACAACGCCATTTTCGAGCCGCTCTGGAACCGGCGGTATATCGATCACGTGCAGATCACGAATGCCGAGACCGTGGGCGTGGAGCAGAGAGGCGGGTATTTCGATACTGCGGGCACGCTGAGGGACATGGTCCCGAATCACGTAATGCAATTGCTGAGCTTGACGGCCATGGAATCGCCGGTGTCGTTTCAAGCAGATGCCGTCCGAGATGAGCAGGCCAAGGTGCTTCATGCGGTGCAAATGCTCGATTCCGAGAGCGTGTTGCACGATAGCGTGCGTGGGCAGTATGCCGAAGGCGAGATCGGCGATGAGCGCGTGAGGGCGTACCGAAGTGAGCCTGGTGTTACGCCGGAATCGCGAACGGAAACTTTCGTCGCTTTGAAGCTCAACATCGATAACTGGCGATGGGTTGGTGTGCCGTTTTACTTGCGAACCGGAAAGCGACTAGCGCAGCGCCATACAGAAATCACGATTCAATTTAAGAAGACTCCGTTTGAGCTGTTCCGGAATGCGCCGGTGAAGAAGCACTCGAATCAGTTGGTCATCCAGATCCAGCCGGTCGAAGGAATCTCGCTCAGCTTTGGCGCAAAAGTTCCCGGGCCGATTCTGCGCGTCGGCTCGGTGGACATGAGCTTTGAATATTTCAAATACTTTGGCGAGGACGCATACACGGGCTACGAAGTCCTGCTGTACGACTGCATGATCGGGGACGCAACGCTTTTTCAGCGTGCCGATATGGTGGAGGCGGGATGGAGTATTGTTGATCCCGTACTCGATGTGTGGACCGCGCTGCCGCCGCGCAAGTTCCCCAATTACGCTGCGGGCACATGGGGACCCAAGGAGTCGGATGATTTGCTGCAGCGCGACGGGCGCGAGTGGAGAAAGATTGAATGATTCTCACAGGTGATATTGGCGCAACACGAGTGCGGTTAGCCGCATTCCAGACAGAAGGCAGCCAGCTCCATCGTGAGGTGGAGAAAACCTACCGCAGCCAGGAACACAGCGGGCTTTCGGAGCTGCTGAAAGATTTCGTCCATTCGCAAGGCATTATGGTCCACAGTGCGTGCTTCGGAGTGGCTGGCCCCGTACGCGCAGGGAAGAGCAAGATTTCCAATCTGCAGTGGACCATTGATGCACGCGAACTCGCGGCACAGTTGAATTTGCCTTCCGTGGGTCTGATCAATGATTTGGAAGCATACGCATACGGTGTCGACGCGCTTGAATCGAAGGACTTCGTTACGTTGAGTCAGGGTGCGGAAGATGCTGAAGGAAACCGGGTGGTGATCTCAGCGCGAACGGGTTTGGGCGTTGCGGGGCTTTACTGGGATGGGTTTCGACATCATCCATTTGCCTGCGAGGGAGGCCACGCGGATTTTGCTCCGAAGAATGATCTGGAGATGGAGCTGGCGCAGTACCTGCGAAAAAAATATGAGCACGTGAGCTGCGAACGAATTCTCTCCGGCCCGGGAATTCGAAATATCTACGACTTTCTACGCGATACGAAGAAAGCCGAAGAACCGGAATGGCTGCGAGAGAAGATTGGCCAGGCGAAAGACGCGCCAGCATTGATTTCTCAGATGGCGTTGGAGGGTAAAGCAGCAATCTGCGAGCAAACGCTGTCAATTTTCGTCAGTGTCTACGGGTCGGAGACAGGGAATTGCGCGCTGAACTTCATGGCCACCGGCGGAGCATTTATCGGAGGCAGCATCGCAGCAAAGATCGTTGCCAAGATGCGCGATCCGATTTTCACGGAATCGTTTCTTGGCAAGGGGCGAATGCAGCATGTTCTGGCGGATATGCCAGTGAAGATCATTCTCAACGACGACGCGGGTCTCATCGGCGCGGCGCGGTTCACCCTGATTCAGAAAGCATTTTCGAGGCATAGCCGGGCGATCGCGTGATACGGCGAGCTGGAGATCTCAATCGAGGATCGGCAAATTCAGGCAAGGCTGCACCTGGAACTTCAAAGGGGAAATCTCTCTCATTGCCTGATCGACCAATGAAGCAGGGCAGGGCTCGAGCGTAATCACGAAGGGCAGCCTGGACTTCGGGTAGCCGCTCTTTTGAAAGACAGAGTCAATATTGATTCCGAGCTCGGAGAAAATTTTGGCGAGGGTGGCTATGATTCCGGGCTCGTCCTGCACTGTAAAGCGCAAATAGTGGCGCGATGTGAAATCAGCGCTGACGGGGAGTTCAGGTACATCACCTTCGTCGATGGTGGCGCCGTTCGTCTGACGCGAGCGGGCGATGGCGATCAGGTCGGAGACAACGGCAACCGCCGTGGGATTGCCTCCTGCGCCATGTCCTGCAAACACAGTCTCACCCCCGAAGTTGCCGGTGGACATCACCATATTCTGCCCGCCTTCGAGTTTCGCCAGCGGCGATGACGCATGAACCAGCGCAGGTTCGACTGAAGCCAACAATCTGTCGGAATCTTTTTTTGCACGAGAAAGTTGCCGGATGGTGCAATCGAGGAGTTTGGCGTACTCGAAATCAATGGGTTCGATGGTCGAAATGGTTCGCGCAGAAATGTTTTCGAGCTTGGCAGAGACTCGCAGTCCGGTGCGGGCCAGGATGGCGAGCTTTGCGCGGGCGTCGAGGCCATCGATGTCTTCAGTTGGATCGGCTTCAGCGAAGCCTAGTTTTTGAGCCTCGCGCAACGCTTCCGAAAACGGAATGCCTGCACTTTCAATGCGGGTGAGAATGTAGTTGCAAGTGCCGTTTAGAATTCCGGTCAGTTCGAGAAGTTCGTCACCTGCGAGACCTTCCTGCAATCCTGAAATAACGGGAATACCGCCGGCGACCGACGCGCCGAAGGCGATGTGTTGCCCATTCTCGCGAGCGAGACGGACGAGCTCCGATCCGTGCCGCGCAATGAGTTGCTTATTTGCGGTGACGACTGACTTTCCTGCGCTGAGGGCACGCTTGATCCAAGTGCCGGCTGGATCAAGGCCGCCGATTAACTCCACGACAATATGCGCATTGGATGAGAGGACCTCGTCGATGTTGTCCGTCCAGTAAACGGAGGCGGGAAGCCAGTTCACTCGCTTGCGTTCGATGTTGCGATTGCAAATGTGAGTGAGGCGCAATCCAGCGCGCAGAGATTCGCAGAGAATCCGGGCGACGGAACTGCCGACAGTGCCGAAGCCGACGATTGCGACATTCAGGGTCTTCAGAGGTGGAGAGAAACTGGGTGGCGCTTTTTCCGCTTCGGTCAGTTTGGCGAGTGGATTCATGACAGTTTTGAGAGTAGTCATCAGATCGAAGAGGCGCTGGTTGCGCGGGGAGTATTTTCTTTCTGTACTGCGCGTGTGCGTTCAAAGGAAGCGCTTCGGCCATTCGCCCGTGATTTTGCTATACCATTCTTTTTTCCGGGACCTGCTTTAGGCGAAGCAGGGAAGAATTGCTCGTGGAGATGGCGCACGGCTTTCGGGACATCGCTCTCTTGAATCACGAAGCTGATGTTAATTTCAGAGGCGCCTTGCGAGATCATGCGAATGTTCACTCCGGCTTCGGCAATCCTATTAAAGACGCTTGCGGCGATGCCCGGTTTGCCGTGAATATCTTCGCCCACGAGACAGATAATGGCCTGTTTGTCGTCGCAGGTCACGTCGGCGATTTCCGCCAGCTCGTTCAAGACAACCTTCGGAAGGCGCTTCGTCTCCACGGTGAAGGACATGCTGACTTCCGAAATGGCGACGATGTCAACCGGGATAGAGTGGCGGTCGAGCGATTCAAAGACAGAGCGCAGGAAACCGTGGACCATAACTCCGCGAGAGGCAACGACGTTGATGATGCTGATGCCATTTTTGGCGGTGATCGCGCGAAAGACATCACGGCTGCGCGGCGCCTGAGCGGTGATCTCGGTGCCCGTGCTCTTCAGATTGCGCGAATTCAGCACATAGACAGGAATGTTTTTGTGAATTGCGGGAAGAAGAGTAGCGGGGTGCAGGACCTTGGCGCCGAAGTAGGCGAGCTCGGCGGCCTCGTTGAAACTGATTTGTTTGATTGTCCTCGCATCCGGACACAGGCGCGGATCGGTGGTCATCATGCCTTCAACGTCTGTCCAAATTTCAATGCGATCAGCGTCGGTCCCTGCGCCAATGATTGCTGCCGAGTAGTCAGAACCGCCACGGCCGAGGGTCGTCGGAACGCCGTCTGAAGTTGCGGCGATGAAACCGCCCATCACCGGAACGCGCTTTTTTGAGAGAAGAGGCAGAAGATTTTTTTTGCATTTGGCGCGGGTCTCCTCCATTTGAGGGAGTGCCCGCGTGTGAGTTGCGTTGGTGACCAGGCAATTACGCGAATCGACCCAAGCCGACTCGAGACCGCGAACGGCAAACGCATCGGCGACAATCAAGCTGGAAAGGAGTTCTCCAAAGGAAAGAAGATAATCGCTGCCGCGAGGAGTGAGCTCGCGGACAGCGGCGAGACCATTGATATATTTCTCGAGATCGGAAAGGTGCGTTTCGAGCTTCGGGCGCAGGCTTGCGGCACGTTTTTGGCCGAGGAGATCGTTTGCCGTGTTGAAGTGCCTCTGCCGAAGAGACTGGAAAAGCTCAAGGGCGGAGTCGCAATCACCCGAAGCTGAGTTTTGTCCGATTGCGACCAGTTGATCGGTGACCTTAGCCATAGCGCTGACGACCACGATCGGCGCCTGATCGCGCCGGCTCTTGACGATGGCGGCGACGCGCTCGATTGCCTCAGCGCTTTCGACCGACGTGCCGCCGAATTTCATTACAATCATCTGCCTTACCTCGCGAATTCAGGGTGCCTGATGCTCAAGTCGGGGTATGAGATCACAAACAAAAGACCCACGCCAGGAATTCTGGCTGTGGGTCTTGAGCAGAATCTTTGGCTTCGCTCAGCGCCCACGCCAGACAGTAATTCGTGTCCCGATACCTGTAGAGGACATCGAGGAAGTCTGGAATATGGGCGTCATGAACTTACTAATATAAATGAGGGTTGTCCGGTTCTGCTAGGGTGGTTTTTCGATAGAAGGAATCGAAAAAAGTGAAGTAGCGGATTGCGGACTTGCCTTTATTTCGTCTCTTGGTCCCTGACTTTAATCTCCAGAAATTTCCATCCTGCGCATCGAAATTCTGAATTGTACTTTTGACCCCAAACCCCTGTAACAAATAGATATACAGGTTGCGTAGCGCGCTCGCCTGTGGTTCCCTTCGGGAGTTCCCTCTGAATTTGTGGAAGACCAACAACGGTTTGCCGCCGGCGCAGGGTCTTTATGATCCGGCGCACGAGCATGACGCCTGCGGTATCGGTTTCGTAGCTAGTGTGCGTGGCGAGAAGAGCCACCAAATCATCGAGCAAGGAATCCAGGTCCTTATTAATCTGACCCATCGCGGGGCCTGCGGCTGCGATCCGGAGACGGGTGATGGGGCGGGCGTACTGATTCAAATTCCGCATAAATTCTTCGCGCGGGAATGCGAGGCGCTGGGGTTTTCTCTACCCGCGCCGGGTGAGTATGCGGTTGGCATGACGTTTCTGCCGGTCGAGAAACATCCGCGGTTGAATTGCGAGGGTGTGCTGGAGCGGATCGTTCGTGAGGAAGGGCTCACGGTGCTTGGCTGGCGTGACACGCCGGTGAACGGCGATGCGATCGGGCGTGTTGCTCGGGCATCGCAACCTTATATTCAGCAAGTTTTCGTCGCGCGTCCAGCGGAGATGGATGAAGACGCTTTTGAGCGCAAGCTGTATGTGGTGCGCAAGCGGGCAGAAAATGAAATCGCGGAATCCGAGATTGAAGATAAAGAGTTCTTCTACATTCCGTCTTTGTCGTGTAGAACCATCGTTTATAAAGGGCTGCTTCTCGCTCCACAGATCGCCAATTTCTACGGCGAGCTTTCTGATCCGGATGTAACCAGCGCCCTCTGTCTCGTACACCAGCGATTCTCCACGAATACTTTTCCAAGTTGGAAGCTGGCCCATCCATACCGGTATGTTGCGCACAATGGCGAGATCAACACGCTGAAAGGGAATGTCGCGTGGATGCACGCGCGACAATCAATTCTTGATTCGCCCCTGTTTGGCGATGACATAAAGAAGTTGTTTCCGATTATTGAGCCGGGCGGCAGCGACTCGGCGAGTTTCGACAATGCAGTCGAGCTTCTGTTTCAGGCAGGCCGCACCCTCCCCCACGTGATGGCCATGCTGATTCCGGAGGCTTGGGCGGGCAATCCGCATATGAAGGCGGAGAAGCGGGCGTTTTATGAATATCACTGCTCGTTGATGGAGCCGTGGGATGGACCGGCGGCGATCGCATTTACTGACGGGCGAGTGATTGGCGCAACGCTCGATCGCAACGGCTTGCGGCCAGGAAGGTACGTGGTCACGGACGACGAACTAGTCGTGATGGCATCAGAGACCGGAGTCTTGTCAGTGCCTCCGGAGAGGGTGAAGAAGAAAGGCCGACTGCAGCCGGGAAAGATGTTCCTGGTGGACACGGTTGAGGGGCGGATCATATCCGATAAAGAGATTAAGGCGCGACTGGCATCACGGCAGCCGTATGGCGAGTGGCTCGAGCAGAACCAGATCACTCTTGACAAATTGCCGGAGCCGACACGCGTGCATGGATCAAACCAGGCAACGATCCTTTCGCGTCAACGGGCGTTTGGTTATACCGATGAAGATTTGAAGATGATTCTGGAACCGATGGCGGTCGCGGGCCAGGAGCCGGTAGGCTCGATGGGTACAGATACGCCGCTCGCCTGCCTGAGCGACAAGCCGCAACCATTGTTCAATTACTTCAAGCAGCTTTTTGCGCAGGTCACGAACCCGCCCATTGATCCGATTCGCGAAGAGATGGTGATGTCGCTCATCAGCTATATCGGGACGGAGCGGAACATCCTGGATGAGACGCCGGAGAATTGCCATACGCTGAAACTGGCGCACCCAATTCTCACCAATCGCGATCTGGAAAAGCTGCGCCGAGTTTCGCAAGGGGATTTGCTGGCGATTACGCTTCCTGCTTTGTTCCGGGCGGCCGACGGAGAGGCTGGCCTTCGGTCTGCGCTCGATGAGCTTTCGAAGCGGGCATCGCTGGCGGTGAAGTCGGGATATACGCTGCTGATTCTCTCGGACCGCGGCGTCGACAAGGACTACGCTCCCATTCCGAGTTTGCTGGCGTTGGCGGCGGTTCACAATTTGCTCGTGCGCGAAGAGACGCGCACGCAAGTCGCGCTGATCATCGAATCCGGAGAGCCGCGCGAGGTGATGCACTTCGCGCTCCTGATCGGCTATGGCGCGAGCGCAATCAATCCATATCTGGCGATCGAGACACTGGAAAACCTGGCGGGACGCGGATATCTGCCGTGTGGAATGACAGCGGATGTTGCTGTCAATCATTTCATCAAGGCCGTGAACAAAGGGTTGCTGAAGACCTTCTCGAAGATGGGCATTTCGACTCTGCAAAGCTACCGCGGGGCGCAGGTGTTTGAGGCGATCGGACTCAGCGAAGAACTGGTTAGCGCATATTTCTCGGGAACGACATCACGGATCGGCGGCGTTGGTCTTGGAGTGCTTGCGCGTGAGGCGCAGTTGAAGCATGAGTTTGCGTTCCGTGCGTTGACGGACGCGGACACGGAACTGGCGGTGGGCGGCGGATATCACTTCCGCGTGAACGGCGAGTATCACCTGCTGAATCCGCTCACCATCAGCAAATTGCAGCACAGCGTGCGAGAGGGGAACTACAAAACATTTCAGGAATATGCCGACCTCATTGACAAGCAGAATCAGAATCTCGCGACCCTGCGCAGTTTGATGAAGTTCAAGAAGGCGCGGAAGCCGGTGACGATCGAGGAAGTTGAGTCGGCGAAGGAAATTGTGAAGCGTTTCACGACGGGGGCGATGTCGTTCGGCTCGATCAGCAAAGAGGCGCATGAGACGCTCGCCATCGCAATGAACCGGATCGGAGGGAAGTCGAACACCGGTGAGGGTGGCGAGGACGAACAACGCTATAGAAAGGATGCGAACGGTGACTGGCGCCGCAGCGCGATCAAGCAGGTCGCCTCAGCGCGGTTCGGGGTGACCGCGAATTATCTGGTAAATGCGGACGAGTTGCAGATCAAGATGGCTCAGGGAGCGAAACCGGGCGAGGGTGGCCAGCTTCCGGGACATAAGGTAGATGATGTTATAGCGCGCTTGCGGCACTCGATCCCCGGCGTTGGACTGGTTTCTCCGCCTCCACACCATGACATTTACTCGATTGAAGATCTCGCGCAGCTGATCTACGACTTGAAGAATGTCAATCCGCAAGCGCGAATTTCGGTGAAGCTGGTTTCGGAAATCGGCGTAGGAACGGTTGCAGCGGGCGTGGCAAAAGCGCATGCAGACGTTGTGCTGATTTCCGGAGATAGTGGCGGAACTGGCGCTTCGCCGCTCAGTTCGATCAAGCATGCCGGAATTCCGTGGGAGCTTGGGCTGGCGGAGACGCAGCAAGTTCTCCTGATGAATGATCTGCGCAGCCGCATTCGGGTTCAGACTGACGGCAAATTACAGACTGGACGCGACGTTGTAATTGCCGCGCTGCTGGGCGCAGAAGAATACGGATTTGCCACGGCACCGCTGGTGGCGATGGGCTGCATCATGCTGCGCAAGTGCCACCTGAATACCTGTTCCGTGGGGATCGCAACCCAGGATCCGGAGCTGCGTAAGAAATTTGCAGGGCAGCCGGAGCACGTGATCAATTTCTTCTTTTTTGTCGCGGAGCAGGTGCGGCAGTACATGGCGGACCTTGGATTCCGCAAAGTGGATGACATGGTTGGTCGCGTGGACATGCTGGACGTGCAGCCGGCGGTCGATCACTGGAAGGCGCGCGGTGTCGATCTTTCGGCGATCCTTTACAACCCGCCTCTGCCGGGGCGCGTAGCGCGACACTGCGTGCAGGCGCAAGATCATGGGATCGACAAAGCCCTCGACCATGAACTGATCGCTGGGGCAAAGGCGGCGCTCGAAAACAAGACTCCGGTCGAGATGACGCTCCCCATTCGCAACGTGCATCGCACCGTGGGAGCGATGTTGAGCGGCAAAATCGCGCGCCAATACGGCTCGGCGGGACTGCCCGATGACACGATCCGGATTAAGTTTGAAGGTTCCGCCGGGCAAAGCTTCGGCGCATTTTTGGCGAGCGGCGTAACCATGACCCTTGAGGGCGATGCGAACGACTACGTTGGCAAAGGGCTTTCAGGAGGACGACTCGTGGTTTATCCGCCCAAGGGATCGAAGTTCGCGGCGGAAGAAAATATTTTGATCGGCAATGTCGTGCTGTATGGCGCGACGAGCGGTGAAGCATTTTTCAGTGGCGTCGCGGGCGAGCGGTTCGCGGTACGGAATTCCGGGGCGACTGCAGTAGTTGAGGGTGTTGGCGATCATGGTTGCGAGTACATGACGAATGGTCTGGTTCTCGTGCTCGGCTCCTGCGGCAGAAATTTTGCGGCAGGAATGAGCGGCGGTATCGCCTACGTTTTTGACGAGAGGGGCGATTTTACGGAGAAGCGCTGCAATCTCGCATCGGTTGATTTGGAGCCGGTCATAGAACCCCGTGATGTCGAACTGGTTCGCGGATTGATTGGAAAGCAATACGAGCTTACTGGTAGTAAGCGAGCGGGCAACATTCTTGAGACTTGGAGCGAAGTGTTGCCGCGATTTATCAAGATCTTCCCGCACGAGTTCAAGCGCGTATTAGGCGTGACTCGCAGCCGGTATCAGTACATACCCGGGCAATCATTGCCGGTGCGGGAGCTGGTGGAGGCGCTGCATGGGTAAGGCTTCCGGGTTTATGGAGTACGGTCGCGAGAGTGCGTCGCGTCGCCCGGTTGTCGAGCGGGTGAATGACTGGTTTGAGATATACCAGGATTTTCCGGAAGAAAAACTGCGCAACCAAGGCGCGCGCTGCATGGATTGCGGCGTGCCTTTCTGCCACACCGGATGTCCGGTCAATAATCTTATTCCTGACTGGAATGATCTTGTCTATCGCGGGCGCTGGAAAGAAGCTCTGCGGCAACTCCACTCGACAAATAATTTCCCGGAATTTACGGGGCGGAT
>DATBIE010000081.1:0-20588 GCA_036557105.1 Terriglobales bacterium | reverse complement strand
GCAATTCTTCGACCAACAGTCTTTCAGTTACATCCTGCGGGACCATGGCGATGAATGAGTACGGACTCTCTTGTGGCGCGAAATTCATACGGGCCAGCATGCGATCATGCGCGTTGACCGCAACCTTAGTCACACGATTTGCTAATTGAAGGAATGGATCAACAATTCCAGCCATATCGAAGATTTCAAGCGTGCGCGGAAAGATCGCCAGTGCCTTGGAATGTTCGGACTGCGTTGACTTGGCCTCGATGATCCGATATCGCACTCCGCGGCGCGCGCACTCATTAGCTAGAAAGAGCCCAACTGGTCCTGCGCCTACGATCAAAATGTCTGTACTGTTTCCGCTGGTCATTCTTCCTCCTCAAGGAGTAATTGATTGAGCAGGTGTCTGTGATCACACCCCAGAAACAAGAAGTAAGTTTTTCTTCGGTTTTTATGGTCTTTACAAGGTTGGATGTTGTGCTTCCTGCGCCAGACGCAGAGATATATCCACAGGTGGGAAGGATGCCCAGGCCTCGTGCTTGCGAGGCCTGGGACTTGCGTCGCGACTTAACCCTTCACGACTTTCAATTGGTTATCGACTGCGAAAATTCCCGGAACGCTGTTAGCCCGTATTCCGGCAACGTTCTTATCCATCTCGTTGTCGACAACGCCCATCAGCGTCACGCGGCCGTTCGCAACAATAATCCGAATCGGCTTCAGCGTGCCTAACGAGTACTTCTGTAGGGTCGGATATCCGTAGATAGTGCGGAACAACCGGATGCGCAGCCCGTCATCGAAAAATGACACCGGCAGCACCTGGATCTGATTGTCGACGCGCTCTACACCTTCTATCCGCTTCACCACATTCCCCGCATCACTTTTGACCACGGGTCTGGTCACAGATCCGGTCAGCGTAACGGTGCCGTTTTCATCCACCGAGTACGCCAGGTAGTCAAAAGCGTTTACGTATGGCAGCATGTTCAACTCATGTCTGACTTGTTTCTCGATTCGCGCCGAGCTCTGCAAGCCCTGCTCCGAAGCAAGGGCATTAGGCATGGAGAATGACAGCGTCGACGCGAGCATTCCCAAAGCGACAATTAACGTTTTCACTTTCATTTTCTTTTCCTTTCTCAAATTGAATTCCGTTTGTTCGGCCGGAGACAACAAGGGCTGTTCGCAGCCATAGGTCCCGCACAGCAGGTCCATGCCGCGAACAGCCCACCCCAACTAGCCGTTGTGTTACCGGCGAAAATCGCGGCGGACAATCACCCGCGTTCTGTAATAGCGATCACGGTAAACCGGAGCGACATAGGCACGGCGATAAACCCGCCGGGGCCCAACCCTCACGAACGCGTGCGGCCCTACATAAGCGGGCGCGACGTACGCCGGCCTCACATACACCGGCGCAACATATCCGTAAGCACGCACCGGAGGCACATAGACCGGAGCGCCAATTCGCACGCCAACCACCACGCCGGCGTTCGCTTTCGGGGTAGCCGCAGACGCCAGAATCACCGCTAATCCCAGCACCATTAGTAAGCTTGTCTTCTTCATTTCCATCACCTCCGACCTACATAAAAGGAAACACTCTCGGAGAGGGAAAGTTGCGTCAAAGCCTTCTGAGGGCAAGACTTATACGTAAAGAATTGTCAATACCGGAAAGAGGGTTTTGGATAATGTAGCCGGGTGTTTTGTCCTTATCGCCGATTGTGCGATATGGATTTGGATTGTGAATCTGGATCGAAAGTGTTCTGTGGAAGAGCCGGTTGCCCCACCATTGTCGCGTTCTTTGCGACAGGGTGGGACCACACATTCCGCCAACTTAGTTCAGCACTTGATCATTCGATTTCCGTTTTGAGGTTAACGATTGCCAGGCATTAAGTACGCGATCGACCAAGGGGACGTGCTCCTCAAACCCAAGCCAGTCGTCTGGTGGCGCTTCAATTCCCCAGACATTGCCGGGCTCCTGCAGCTCCAATCCGAGAAGCCAGAAGTGTTCGTATTCGCCAAGCGAAATACAATTGACCACGCGCGCCGCCGCCATTTTTCGGCTGCCAGGCAGACGCTCCAGGATCATCGGCGTTCCAATCGAAACTGAGCGGCGAATTCTCAACGCACACCCGTGTTGATTTGCAAGAATCACCAGACCAGATACAGAGAACCATTTGGTTGCGTCCAGGCTGGTGACTGAGACTGGAATGTGAACAGGGATTCGAGTACCGCGTCGTGTGTAGGCCATGATTGAAATTGTTTCGGAGCAGCTTCTATGCTCGCGTGTCATCACACGCCATGGCCATACGGAGAACGCTGTACCTCAAGCAAACGGAAGTAACAGCACAAACAAACCAGAGTTTTCCGCTATCCCAACTCGCCGAAAGCACCTCCAACGTTAGAAGCCTAGTAAGTCGAAGGGCTTAAACGAGCCAGCCCGCCTCTCGCTAAGGAGCAAGGAGAAACGGGCGATTCATCTCAGTTCGGTACATCAGCGAGACTGACATGCTGGGTGTCTTTTACCTTATCGCTGTCGAGAGGCTTTAGGTTCTTAATTTCATAAGAGCCTTGCTCGGGTGCCACTGATACCAGCCGGCCATGTCCCTTCATAAATCCGGTAGCTATTTCGACCCGAATGTAGTATTTCTGGCCGGGCTTGAGATCCAAATTGATTCCCGCCTGCTTGTCATTAGAGCGGAAGACGTGCTGTCCCGGAGAGAGCGTAACCACGAAATACCTGCCGTTTTCCATCCTGGCAAGCTCGTTCTCGTCGCAATATACCGAGGGCGATAACGCCTTCCCCACGAACTGCTTGTAACGGTAGACATAAATAGTGGCTTGGGAGTTCGTCTCTGAAGCAGTCGAACTCAATTGTGATGCCGGCTGTTGCGCCGGGGCCAAAGAGCACAGCAGCGTGACACACGCGATGGCATAGACAACTCTAGCTTTCATGAATGGCTCCTGAGCTGTTTAAAGCTACCCCAATGACGAATAACATCCGGAATCTCTACCAAAAAGGTTACGGTGGTCATGGCGGGGGGCCGGCCCAAACTTTCGAAACATACTTTCTATCGGGTTGCCCCGCCCTTGTCGCGCCCTTTGCGAGAGGGTGGGATTCAAACTACCGCTAACCTTCAGTCGTACATTAGCGCCCCAATCTGTCATTCCGAGCGGAGCGAAATGATTCGCTTTCGAATCATCTCGCGAAGTAGAGGCCCGCTTTCATGTCTGGCTTGGAACACGAACCGACCAAATCTCTTGCACAACTGGAAATCATTTTTTCGTTTGCAGGTTCGACGGGAAAATCCTCTTTATCTTGCACTGAACCTCCAAAGCGACTATGGTTAAAGAGTCCTTTCCACACCTTTCCGCCGTGTTTCCGGCGACGGTCTCCTGTGCAATTGATGAATTCGAATCGCTCTCAAAGGGGACGACTATGCTTCTCAACGGCTGGAAAGAAATTTCAAACCACGTCCAGCGGGGTGTACGCACGGTTCAAAGGTGGGAGCATCTTGGACTGCCAGTGGTACGCATCAACAATAGCGTGAGATCACCCGTGCTGGCACGTTCTGAAGAACTGGATCGGTGGCTCCTGCGGCACAGTTCAACCAATTCACAACCGCAACCTTTGCTTTTAGCGAAATACGCACAAGCGCGCAGAGCGGAACTACGCACACGAGCAGAGGCCTTGATACAGAGAAGTGCTGAACTCATTCAAGTGACTAAACGGCTACAGGCACGTAGCCTCAATCCTTAGCCGTGGATTGGTTGTTTCCATCCTGTTCTGGCGTTTTGTGACGCTTGCCTCCGCTGTTCCGCTTCGTGCAAGTTATTTCTGTCACGGTGACCACACAGCCCTCGTGCCGCGCTTAGTCACGGACTATCGAACGCCGCCGGGGGCTTTTTTCCTATGCAGAACACTGGGCGAGGGCTCCTCGGCTTCGCTCGGGATTTCAGCAAAGCGGTTCAGACGGGAGCGGACCTACCCTTCGCGCAATGTTGGTACGGGGTTGCCCAACCCCGCATGGGTGAAACTCCGCTTCACGCGCCGCACTACCGCTTCCTTCCTCTGTCATCCCGAGCGGAGTGGGATGATTCGCTTGCGAATCATGTCGCAAGTCTAGGAACCTGCTTTTCTGGGTGTGGCTCGGAAGCTCCTATCCGAGGCCTTCGAAATCTGTACTAACCATCTTCACAGCCGAATGGACGAGCAAGAATGCTCGAAAGAGCGGAAACATTTTGCCCGCGATCGAACTCGATTCTCCTGATGCAACAGGATCGAGTCACTTGCTTTGTCGCCAAAGTAGATCAAGCTCCCGAACTGGCATGGTACGTCTTCACTATCGCGATCATCGGCACGGGCACCTGCCTCAAACTGTTCCCTCATCACCGACCGGCGCGCCGCTACGAACAATATCGCGAAGCGTGGGATCTGATGTCCGACTCCATGGCACCGCCGGGCAGTCAAACGTGACGGCCATGTGGAAACTCACGGGCAGTCAAGGGGCTGATTTCGATGCGCTGATTCTGAGCGCCTTGAGCTCACTCAATATTTGTTTATTCTGTTCTTCAATTCTTTCCAGCGCATTTTTCTGCTGGAGCTTTTCGAATTGTTCATTCACTTTCTGTGCACCCGCAATCCAGTTCTTCACGTTATCGACAAGCGTTCGCATTTCAGAAGGCCTAGTCAGCCATGAAAGCACGCGCGCCTGAAGGAACAAATCGATCAGCCCCAAAAGCAGGACCCCATCGCCGATACTTTCGACGATGGGTTTGTAAAACTTATGGTCCTCTATGAGAGACGACAGTCCGAGAATTACAACTCCAGCGACACAAAAAGCCAGGACCCAGATCGGAGTTACCGGATTCTTGTTCTCCACGATGCACCTCTCTTTGTCCAGGGTCGATTCTTGCGCGAGTGCCTCATCCTAACCGATTTTGGCGAGGGTGGAGAGTTTTATCTCCAGGTTGTCCCAAAGTCCGCCTGGAAGAGCGACCCCATTCGTGCTCGCGATGAGGTTTGCGAACAGCGACCGACAACTCGTTCAATGCTGCGTTGACTGAGCACTTTTCTGTTTTTGCGTGAGCTTGTTGTAATCGCGGAAATAAGAGCGCAGCCCGAATGCAGGTGTGATCTTCGTGTATCCCGCCACGAGTTGGTCTTTGTATCGGTCCAAATAAAAATCCATTGCATCCTGGGGATCCATGTCAATCAGAGTCAGATCGGCGTTGCTCATCGTCAGTTTTCCAAACCGGAGCCGGCCATGGCGATAGGCCATGTAATTCCCCGGCAGCTTCGCCCAGCTTGCAAAATCTGTTCCGTATTGCTGAACGACCACATTTCCCACAATTGAAATCGAGGTCAGGCGCCCTTGGATGTGAGGGGGCGGAAACAACTCGGATGGAGTAAGGATCAGGTCATCTTTTGCGACTCGAAGGCCGCGCACTTTCCGGGTATCGATCATTTGCGCAAGGTTTTTTCCCAACAAATCGAGCAATCCCTTGATCGGAAGATGTCCGGCTTTGATTTTGTCCGTATGCACGCGAATTTCGCCTTGCGGCGTCACTGAGAGTGTGCCCTCGCTCTCAAAAGAGACATCTCCTTTCGAGTGCAGGCGGCCTTGTACTTTGAGCTTTTCCCCACGCGTCGTGACTCGCACTGATTTGATTGGCGAATCAGGCCGCGCAAGGGCGTACTGATTCAAAACGTTTGATAACGCGTCAGTCGTGACCGAAATTTTCGCTGCATGTATAAGAATTGTGAACGAATTCGGATCATCGAAAACCGGGATCGCCTTTGGATCGGTTGGCACCAGCTCTCCTTCCAACTGAAGTATGTGCACCGCGATGGCCGGGCTGAAGTGATACATCACGTTGTGCATTTCAGCTTGTACTCGGTCGCGTGAGAGATCCTGCTTTGTGGCGAAAATAAAAAAAGCGCACCACGGCAGGACGAGCACTGCGGATCTCAGCTTCATTCCACGCTTGGATGCCACGATTCTCGTTAGGAATTTGTAACTTCCTTCCACGGAATTCGATCCCCTGGCACAAGACCTCCTGCCGGCACCTTTTTTGTCTCTGTGTCCCGGTCAACCAAGAATCGCACCAGCAGCTCTGGAAACGTAAAAAAGACAACAAAGAAGCCGAAAAGGTGCTCTAATTAAGCAGCGTTGTTCCGTGGAGGCGTTTATGTCTCGCCCGAATTTCACTCTTTCCAGTGTTCTCTCTACATTAGTTGTATTTTGCCTGGCCGCTTCCCTTCCGCTCATTGCCGATTCGCACGTACGCATCGTCCGATTGAGCTTCATCGCGGGCGGAGTGCAAATTTCGAACAGCAGTGGACAGCACCAGAATGCGATAGTTAACCAGCCGATTGCCGAAGGAATGAACCTCAGGACCTCTGACGATGGCCGCGCCGAGGTCGAGTTTGAAGATGGCAGCACGCTTCGACTGGTACCGGACAGCGCAGTAGACTTCCCGCAACTCGCGCTTCAGGATTCGGGCGTCAAGCTTTCGACAATTGTGGTCACGCGAGGCACGGCTTACGTCAATTTTGTCGGCACCAAAGACAACAACTTCGCGCTCGCATTCGGGAATGAAAGAGTCTCCCTCGAGCACCAGGCACACCTACGCATCGACCTGGAAGAGAATGGTTCCTCTCTCGCGGTTTTCAAGGGCCTGGTCGAAGTTAACGGTCCATCGGGTTCGGTGGAAGTAAAGAAGAAACAGACTGTCGCTTTCGAGGCGACTGGAAATGGCCAGTACAAAGTTGCCAAGAACGTTCAAGAAGAACCGTGGGATGAATGGGACGATCAGCAGAACGAGTATCACACCCGCTATGCCATGAAGTCGTACAACGACTATTCTCCCTTCGCATACGGCACAACCGATCTCGCATATTACGGCGATTTCTTTAATTATCCCGGATACGGGATGATGTGGCAGCCGTTTTTCTGCGGCGCTGGTTGGGACCCATTCATGAATGGGGCGTGGTCGTTCTATCCAGGGTTTGGATATAGCTGGGTTTCAGCATACCCCTGGGGCTGGACGCCGTTCCACTACGGCTCGTGGGCGTTCCTGCCCGGACGCGGTTGGGCCTGGCAACCGGGTGGCGCCTGGCATCCTGTCTACACGCAGCTTACGGTGGTAAATGCACCGAGAGGCTTCGTATTACCACACGCTCCTGCTTCGGCAATGGGCAACAGAACGGTGTTCGTAAGTCGTGGAACTGTCTCGAGCTTTGCGGGAGACAAACTCGTGGTGCGGAATAACTCGGCGGGATTGGGCGTACCTCGCGGTCAATTTGGAAACATGGCGAAGCTCTCGCACAAGGTCGAGACCCATGGCATGGTCAGCCAGCGCGTCAATGCACCGGTTGGAATGGGTCCAAATGCTGGGATGATGGGTCGCAATCCCAACGCACGTATGGGACACATGGGAAGTAATCCAGCCTCTGCCCGGCCGGGAAGCTCTGCACGAACGCCAACAGCGGCACAAAGATCGAGCGGCATGTCAGGGGGATCGCGTCCAAGCGGGATGTCGGCACCGAGTCCGCGTATGTCGATGCCATCAGCGCCCTCAGGTGGAGGACCGCGCGGCGGAGGTGGAGCACCTCAGCACCATTGATGTGACATTGTCCGCAACACTGGCAGATAGATTTCTTTTAAATGCTTTCTGAAGTTCTTTGTGAATTTTGCGGTTGGGTGCTTTTGCCTGACGGTAAGCAGAGTAGTGAAAGCGGAGCTTCAGCGGGTTTTCCGCTGCAGCGACTCGGAATCACAGTTGGCAAAAGCCTTAGCGCTTGTCAATTGGTACCCACGGCTGCGGGTAGGCTGGGCCAACGTATTCTGCGCGTGGGCGAATCAGGCGATTATCATCCAACTGCTCGATCACATGGGCGCTCCAGCCGCTGATTCGTGAGACCGCGAAGATCGGCGTAAACAGGTCCACGTCAATTCCCAGGACGTGATAAGTCGATGCCGAGTAAAAATCTACGTTAGCATTGAGCTTCTTCTCCGACTTGACGAACTTCTCAATATCTCGCGACATCTCGAACCATTTCGGCTGGCCGCTAGAGTGGCAGAGGTCTTCTGACATTTTGCGCAGGTGAGTGGCCCGCGGATCTTCCGTGTGGTACACGCGATGACCAAACCCGGAAATTTTCTTCTTTTGCGCCAGCATGTCCCGGATGTAGTCCACAGGATCAATCTTTCGGCGATCAATGTCTTCGAGAATATGAAACACCGCCTCGTTTGCTCCCCCGTGAAGAGGACCTTTAAGAGCTCCAATAGCGGAGGTAATCGCTGAATGCATATCTGAGAGAGTCGCTGCGGTTACGCGAGCGGCGAAAGTGGAAGCATTCAATTCGTGATCAGCGTGCAGGATGAGCGCGATATCCAGGGCACGTTCAGCTGTCGGAGACGGCTTCTCCCCGTTCAGCATCAGAAGGAAATTAGCGGCGTGAGTAAGCGTGGGATCAGGCTTCACCACTTCCTTTCCCTTGCGAAGCCGGTCATACGCCGCAACGATCATCGCGATCTGAGATGTCAGGCGAATGGCCTTGCTCACGTTGGCCGAGTGATCGTTCTTCTTTTCTTCAGCATCGTACAGGCCGAGGGCGGAGACCGTTGTGCGGAGCACATCCATCGGCAAGGCGCCTTTTGGCAGGCTCCGCAGCATTTCGATAACGGCAGGATTCAGCTTGCGCTCCGCACCGAGATGTTCATGCAATTCCTTCAGCTCGCTACGGCTGGGAAGCGATCCGTTCCATAGGAGGTAGCAGGTCTCTTCAAACGTGGAGTTATCGGCAAGCTCGTGAATGTCAATGCCACGATAAGCCAGGACGCCCTGTTCGCCGTCGATGTAGCAGATTTTCGAGGTGGTTGCGACGACGCCCTCTAACCCCTTGGGCGCGTGCGTCATGGTCAGGCTGGGCATCGTTCCTCGCTGGATACTTGAATTCTTGTTGGATGCACGGAAGGTAGAATGTGCGGTCGCAACTAACTTTTATACGCCAAACTCCGGCAAGTTTCCAAGCTGACGACCGTTCCCCAAAGGTACAGGTGTCGATTGAAACATGGATTTCAGGCCTGTGTTGGCGGTTACAATCGTGAGATGCGGGTAGCGCTTTGTATTGTGGTTTTGTGTATCGCGGCAGCGTTCGGCGCGGACAAAACCAGTGTGCCTTTGCTGCCCTGCCCTCCGGCCGCGAATGCTGCCCAGTGCAATCCCTCAAAGCACGATCTGAAACAGGCCGCGCATTCATTCGAACACGCACTGAAATTGCAGAAAGAATCCCCTGACGAGGCCTACAGAGAATTTGAACGTGCAGCCGACTTGGAACCACGGAATCTGGAGTACGTTACAGCGCGTGAAGTCGCAAAACAACAGCTCGTGTACAACCACATCGAAAATGGAAGTTCAGAGCTGCGGGCCGGCAAACAAGTGGAAGCCCTGGCGGATTTCCGAGCGGCAATCGTTCTCGATCCTACCAATCAATTCGCACAACAACGAATCAAGGACGCTGTAGGTGACTCCGTACCAAAGCCGGAGGCGCCGCCGACCGTGGTCGCGGAATCTCCGGAGATCAGGCTTTCACCCGCCCACAATGTCGCAAGTTTCCATTTTCGTGGGGACAGCAAAGAACTCTTGTCCACCGTCGCTTCGACATACGGAATTTCTGCGCAGATTGACGACTCCGTTCCAAGTCGTCGCGTCTCGTTCAATATCGATAACGTCGACTTCGCGAAAGCGATGATGGCGGCGGGTGACGTCACGAAGACGTTTTGGACGTCGTTGGGTGAAAAGCAAGTTTTAGTGCTTGCTGACACACGTGAAAATCATCGGCAATATGAACGCATGGCGATGCGCACGTTTTACATTCCTGGGATGGAAGCTTCGCATGGGACAGATCGCCCAGCGTCAACCACTGAAATAGTGAATCTTCTGCGGAACCTTTTCGAGATTCGATATGTCACTCCAAATCTGGCCAGCTCGACACTGGTGGTTCGCGCCCCGCAAGGGGTGCTCGATGCAGCAACGGAATTTCTGGAGCATTTGGACACATCGCGGCCGGAAGTGATGTTGGAGATTCACGTTTACCAGGTCAGTCATACTTTTGCGCGCAATATAGGCGTCCACATTCCAAACAATTTCAACCTGTTTAATATTCCGGCGGGTGCGCTCGCGGCTTTGGGCGGCCAGAACATACAAGATCTGATAAATCAGCTGATCGCAAGCGGTGGAATCAATCAAGCGAACAATACCGCAATTTCAGCGCTCCTGGCACAACTGCAAAGCCAGCAAAATTCAATCTTCAGTCAGCCTTTGGCGACCTTCGGCGGCGGAAAGACCCTGACCGGGGTAAGCCTGGACCATCTTTCCGCCCAGCTCTCGTTGAACGAGGGCTGGGTCAAGACTCTCGATCAAGCGACCTTACGGGCATCGCAGGGCGACAATGCAACTTTTCGGATGGGATCACGCTATCCCATCCTGAACGCGAGCTTCGCGCCAGTATTCAACAGCGCCGCGATTTCACAGGTGCTACAGAACAATAGCTTTCAAGCCGCGTTTCCGTCGTTCAACTATGAGGACCTGGGGCTGACAGTAAAGGCTAAGCCGGCCATCACCTCGGACCGGAGCGTGAACCTGCAGTTGGAGATTGATCTACGCGCGCTGGCCGGCCAATCGATTAATGGCGTCCCCATCATCGGAAACCGGGAATACAAGGGCAGTATCAGTCTTCGAAATGGCGAACCTGCGGTTGTGGCTGGTCAAGTCAGCCACAGCGAAACCCGCAACCTGATTGGAATTCCCGGACTAAGCCAAGTACCTGGCTTGAACAAAATTACCGCAACCAACGAAAACCAATACGATGACGATGAACTGCTGGTCGTGATTACTCCTCATATCACGAGACGCACAACGGCGGAAAATACAGAAGTGTATTTGCCACGATAGCTCGTAATCAGGAATACATCACTTCTCCTGAGCGGCAAAGTCCACGATCTTTTTCAGCACGTCATAGTTGTTCGCGCTTACACCTACTGGCCTTCCATTGATGAACAGGGTCGGCGTGGAATTTACGTCGAGCGATTTGCCAAGATTGATTGACGCTTCCACCCGGGATTGCGTCTCTGGTTTCGCAGCGCAGGCGGCGATGTCCGGTCCGTTCACGCCTGAATTGTTGGCAATCTCCGTCAGTTTCTGATCGGCATTATCCGCAGTGATTTCCGATTGCGCATTAAACACTCCGTCTACAAATTTCCAGTATGCGTCGTTTGAGGATCGGCCTACACAGTCTGCATATTCGGCTGCCTTTTGCGCCCAATTGTGCATCGGCAGGGGAAAGTTCTGAGAAATGAAACGGATATTCGAATCTTCCGTCAGGAGTTTCTCAATCGTTGGATTTGCCTCTTTGCAATGCGGGCATTGCAGATCGCTGAATTCGACGATCGTCACCGGCGCAGTAGCGGGGCCACGGCCAGGACCATTTGCTTTTTTTTCCAGAGTCTCGCGGGCTTTTGCGTACGGGTGCGCGCCAAAAGGAATGATGTAACCGACCACGGCATGCTTTCCATCTTCGGTTACGAAAAATGTTTGCTCGCCCTGCCCTTGAGGGCTGCTGAGTTGCACATCCACTTCCGCGAGCCCGTCTGCCTGGCTCGGCTTAATGGCCGAGATCTTCCACGTAAGTTGTGGCTCGTAACCAAAAGTCTGATGGAGAAACGCATTCACTACGTCTTCCGACGGCAGATTCGGTGTGGCGTGCGTGCCTAACTGGTTCTCAGGCCTTTTCTTCGTTGGCTTCTGCTGCCCGGCCGCAATAATGGGCAGCGCGAGAATGCAGAAAGCGAGGGTTGCAATAGTTCGCATTTTTGTTCCTTGGTGTTAATCAGAAAACAAACGCGCCGCCGAGGCGCCATGCCCGGCGATATTTCTTTCAAGCATTTTCAAATGTCAGGCTTTGCGGCGATTGGGAACCGGCGTCCGTATCCGAAGGCCTTTGGTGAAATCTTAATTACCGGCGCTGCCTGCTGACGCTTGTATTCGGTGCGTTCCACCATCCGGATCACGTCCTTCACCAGCAGCAAATCAAACCCGTGCCTCTTCGAGATTTCTTCCGCTGATCGTGAGTCTTCAATATATTCTTCCAGAATAGCATCGAGCACTTCATAGGGTGGAAGCGAGTCGGTGTCTTTCTGGCCAGGCCGTAGTTCAGCGGATGGCGGTTTCTCCAAAGTCGATGGCGGAATCAGAAGTTTCCGCGAATTGGCATAGCGGCTCAGACGATAAACCAACGTCTTGGGGACATCGGCAATCACGGCCAGCCCTCCGGCCATGTCACCGTACAACGTACAGTAGCCAACACCCATTTCGCTCTTGTTTCCAGTGCTTAATACAAGTGCACCGAACTTGTTGGACAAGGCCATGAGTAGAGAACCGCGTATGCGCGATTGAATATTCTCTTCGGTAACATCTTCCCGGCACCCTTTAAAAACATCGCTAAGCGTGGACTTGTAGCTCTCAAATACTTCCGTGATCTTCAGAATTTCAAATCGAATTCCCAAATTCTCCGCCAAATCGCGTGCGTCAGTGATCGACCCTTCGGAAGAATATGGGCTCGGCATGGCTACACCGATCACGTTTTCCGCCCCCACCGCGTCGGCCGCAATGACCGCAGTTAGTGCGGAATCGATCCCACCGCTCAGGCCAATGATCACTTTGTTGAATCCGCATTTGCGAACGTAGTCACTTGTCCCAAGCACTAAAGCGGCGTAGATGCTGGCTTCTTCGCCTGCAATCTGATCGTGCATCTCTCCCGCCAGCGAATCCGAATCGAAGAACACAAGGTCCTCCTCGAAGGACTTTGCCTGCGCAATCACCTTCCCTTCCCGGTCAAACACCATGCTCGAGCCGTCAAACACCAGGCTGTCATTTCCCCCCACTTGATTCACGAAAGCGACTGGTACGCGGTCGTTTCTTGCAATGGTCTCCAGCATTTCTTTGCGCAGTTCCCGCTTTCCTGCCCAAAAAGGCGATGCCGAAATATTGAGTACGAAATTGCCGCCTGCTCGAATCAAGGCTTCGACCGGATCGACACTATATAGCTGGCGGTTCCAAAAATGCTTATCGTTCCAGGCGTCTTCGCAAATCGTCAGCGCCATCTGCTTGCCGCAAAAAGGGAACAACACTTGTGTTTTCGCGGGAGCAAAATTCCGCATCTCGTCAAAGACGTCGTAGGTGGGGAGCAGCATCTTTGACTGGACGAACTTGACTCGTCCATCCATTAGCAGAGCTGCCGAGTTCATGACTGACTTGCCGCTATCGGCATGTGCTGGAGTCACCAAGCCGCAGATCACGGCTATGCCGCGGGTTTCAGCAGCAATGCGGTCCGCAGTTTCCCGATTGTGTTGAACGAACGAGGCACGCTCGACAAGATCGCGGGGTGGATAACCACAAACCGAGAGCTCTGGGAAAAGAATGAGGCCCGCGCCCTGGGATCTTGCGCGATGAGCGTAGTCGATGATTTTCCCTGCGTTGCCGGCGAAATCTCCGACGACGGGATTGATTTGCCCCAAACCGATCTTCACAGAAACAGTGTAAAGGGGCAATCGATTGTGAGCTAGTTGGCGACATGGCCGCCGGATAGTGATGCCAATTTATAGAGCGAACAACTGGAATCGCTAAGGATGTGACGTGCCCGACGTATTCGGAGCGGCCTCACCGGGCCGACGTAAAGTAGGCGCTTTTACCGGTTTGTCCTCCTTTTGCGCCGCACTGGCAACGGTGGGCCCGCCCAGATCGATTTCCTTCTGCGTGCGCACGACTTTTTCGCCGTCAATTTTCATGGTTTCGACACGAATAACTTCATCCCCGACGACGCGCACGAAGTCGACATCCTGCGGCGGCTCGCCGTAGATCCAGTCTTCATATTCGCCCTGGCCGTCGTTCTCCCGAATTTTCTTTGCCGGACGCCCCTTTGCGTAAATCACCATCTCACGGTTCATTCCAACCAGCACGTGGTGGTTCTTGATTGCTTCCTTCACCTTTGGAGGCACCGATTCCAGGTAAGCTTCGAGGGGTGATTTGGAATCGAAATCGAAGACTGGCCACAGCATTTTTTTCACCTGTTCCACGGTGACGTCGGGGACATCATGGTCGAATACCAGGTCCACGTACGATCCACGAGGATTGTTGATTTGATCAGGCGTTCCTCCAACGGTGTTATCCGCCCCATTCACTCCCACTTGAATATGCTGATACCACTTTCGTTTCTTGACTGGGCCTCCGTTGATTTCGAAATGCATCCGACTGTTCTTAAGATCGAACTTCGTAATAATTGCCCGATCACCGGGTTTGACCGAGGGACCCCAGAGTGAAATGAGTTGATCAAGCGCAGGGCCGCTTGGCGAGACTTGGCCATCCTTGATCGTGAGGCCGGTTTTTCCCATAGGGAAGCGGGTGCGAATGTAAACCAGATCGGAGTTGAATGTGCGGATCAACTCCATGCGGTGTTCTTTGGTGAGCTTGGAGGAATCGTTGTTGCTTGCGCCGCATATCCCGCAGCCAGCGATGAGAGATAACGCCAATGAGAAAGCCACCAGGCGCGGCCGCATAACGAGTACCCCAATCGATTATATGCTTGGATGGCACGCCTATGAGGGTGGCTGCCCTAGCTGTTCTTTTCTCCAGCCATTCTGCCAATTGCCGCGAGAGTTCGCGAGAACAAATGGTCGGCGATTGCAGGCGACGACACTATGAGGTCACGTTTAGCGCGCGTTTGATTGTTCCGCGCTCGGCTTGGATCTTCTGCTGTAGAAGCGTGATGGAGTAGATCAACTGCTCAGGTCGTGGCGGGCAACCGGGAACGTAGATGTCAACCGGGATGACCTGATTAACGCTCTGGACAAGGGCGTAGTTGTTGAAGACCCCACCGGACGTCGCGCATGCGCCCATTGAAATGACCCACTTGGGCTCGGGCATTTGCTCCCAGAGCTGGCGGATAACTGGCGCCATTTTGTTGGAGACGCGACCGGCAATGATCATCAGGTCAGACTGCCGCGGCGAAGGACGGAAGACTTCGGCACCGAAGCGGGCTATGTCGAACCGAGAGGCGCCCATGGACATCATTTCAATCGCGCAGCAGGCCAAGCCGAAGGTCATCGGCCAAATTGAATTTTTGCGCATCCAGTTGACAACGTTGTCCACGGTGGTGAGAACCACGCCTTCAGGTGTCGGATTACCATAGGTGAGTTCTTTTACGACGCGCTTGCCGTTTTCAATCTCTACATAAGGGCCGAAATCGAGTGCTTGCGCCATGTCGTTATTTTAAACCACGAAGGACACGAAGGTACACGAAGGGAACCCGACGGTCACACCGTCAAAACGATCTTGCCAAACATCTGGCTTTTTTCCATGTGCTCGTGCGCAGAGCGGGCCTCTTTCAGCGGGAACGTGCGATCCACCACTGGTTTCAGATGGCCACTGAAAACGTGCTTTAAAACTTCATGCAGCTCGCCCACAGTTCCCATGTAGGAACCGAGGATAGAGAGCTGGCGGGAGTAAACGAATCGGAGGTCAATCCCGACTTGAGGGCCAGTGGTTGCGCCACAGGTGACAAGCCTGCCTGCCGGTTTGAGTGATCTCAGGCTTTCGTCCCAGGTCGCGGGACCGACATGTTCTAAAACAACATCGACGCCCTGTTTGTTCGTAATCTTTCGCACTTCCTCTGAGATCTTCTGCTGATAGTGGTTGATAACGTGATCGGCCCCAAGTGCGCGGGCCTTTGCTATTTTGTGATCGTCACCAGCAGTAGTGATGACCATACATTGAAAGAATTTTGCGATCTGAATTCCGGCAATGCCCACGCCGGAGTTTGCGCCCAGCACGAGCACAGTTTCGCCGGGGCGAAGGGCCGCTTGTCCGACCAGCATGTGCCAAGCCGTGAGAAAGACTAGAGGAACGCTGGCGGCTTCGTTGAAGTTCATCGAATCTGGAATTGGAATAACGTTCACTGCAGGCACGGCAATAAACTCGCAGTCCCCGCCATCCACCGCGTTGCCGAGTACGCTGAACTCCGGACATTGGTTCTGCAATCCCGAAACGCACTTTGCGCAATGATTGCAGAAGTGCATCGGGGCAATGAGCACGCGCTGCCCGGCCTTGAATCCGGTAACATATTCGCCGATTTCGACGATTTCTCCGGCAACGTCGCTACCTAGAATGTGCGGCAGTTTGACGCCGGGCAGTCCCTTGCGAACCCAGATATCAAGATGATTCATGGCGCAGGCTTTTACGCGCACCAGGACTCGATCTTTGCGTGGTTGTGGGTCTGGAATGTCTTCGTACCGGAGAACTTCAGGCCCGCCAAATTGGTGGATGCGGATGGCTTTCATCGCGAACGCTCCTTGCGTCACTCAAACTAGCATAACTAACGCTGTTCGCTCGATCTGGAGAGAACAACCGGCATCCAGGCTAGCTCGTCGGCCGGGACAATCCTGCTGCGTTTAGCACAAAACGCACTCTCTCCTCCACAGAGGCCCGAGGAATTTCGAGCAGGTGATATCCGAATTTTTTATAAATCGACATGCTCTCGTAAGTCTTAATTGCCTCATCGAAATCCTGTTTTCGTTCGTGATCCTGGCAAAAAATTTCCTTCCACGGTGGCGTAAGGAAAACGCGCGTGTTGTACCGAAACTCTCTCGCAGCAGTTTCCACATACTCGGGTGCCGGAATGCCGGCCAATTGCAAATAGCCAAGCACATCGGGCACGCCACGATCGCAGAAAACCGGCTCTTTCGACGCCTGTGCCATCCGATACGAACGAATGTCCCAACTCAACATCAACTCCGCAAACAGGAGTGGATCCCTCCATGGCAAGGCACGCCCACCGATTGCGGTCTGGTCCCGAATGATGGCGCGTCCGGCCTCAATTGTGGCCCCATAGCCTAACTTTTTCAGAGCTTCGATTAATGTTGTTTTGCCTGAACCTGGCCCTCCGGTCAGAACAAAGAGACGCTGAGAATCTGGTTTCAATCTGATTCCCTCCTTCGGGAATTCGCTTGGAATTTGGTGTTTGACATCCGGCGACGAGAGCAAAATAATTCATCTGTGGATATTTACGAAGAAATCGTGCGTCTGCGGAACGAGGGCCGACGCGGGGCCATCGCTACCATCGTTAACGTGCGTGGGTCGATACCCTCATTTGAGACCGCGAAGATGCTGATACGTGATGACGGATCGATATTCGGCACTATTGGCGGCGGATGCGTCGAGGCAGAAGTCTGGCAGGCTGCTCGCGAAGTAATGGAAAGCGAAAAGCCCCGCACCCTGACTTTCAATCTGAATCAAAATCCAAAGTATGATACGGGCCTTGTCTGCGGCGGAACGCTGGATATTTTCATAGAACCCGTACTACCTCCAGCAACACTTTACATTTTTGGCGCAGGTCACGTATCCCGAAGCCTTTATCGTACGGCAACAAACGCCGGATTCGACGTAACAGTAATTGATGATCGCGAAAGCTACGCGAACCGCGAACGGTTTCCCGAAGCGAAGGAAGTAATAGCTGAAGACTTTGACAAGGCAACCGCGCGGCTCAATCCAAACGAGACTTCGTACATCGTGATCGTCACCCGTGGGCACAAAGATGACATGCGAGTGCTGCGGTGGGCTGTGCAAACGCGGGCACGCTATATCGGCATGATTGGATCAAGGCGGAAGGCTATCACCATTTTTCGTGAACTGGTTAAAGAAGGACTTTCAGAACGCCTTTTCGAACATGTCCATGCACCTGTTGGACTCGATATTGGTGCAATTACACCGGAGGAGATCGCCGTAGCGATCACAGCCGAGCTGATTGCCACGCGGCGGCGAGTGGAACGCTCATTGCCGCACATGAGCTGGTTCCATTCGCGCAAACTGGACGCGACGGCAGAGGATTCCGACCTCAAGAAAGAACATTCCTAAGCACTCCCTAGCTCAGCCCCTCTGTGAAACTCTGGCGGTCGATAGTTCAATTTCTGGCACCATAGTTGCCGGATTGCCTATGGGCACGTTCCTCCGCGTGATCTTTAGTGTCGTTTCGAGGTTGAGTATTGAAAGGCTCAACCACAGAGGCCACTGAGTTACACAGAGCAGAGCCACAGAGCAACCCCACAGAGCAAGACCGCTGAGGAAGTCATTAGCTGCGGAGGCGATTTGAACGACTATTTGCTTTCTATCATCCTGGGAATCATTGAAGGGCTCACTGAATTTTTGCCGGTGAGTTCGACGGCACATTTGCGTATCGCAGAATCGCTGTTTCACATCAGCCTGAGTGATGGCTACTGGAAGATGTACACCATTGTCATTCAACTCGGCGCGATTCTATGCCTGCCGATTTATTTCCGCACCCGCATTGCAAAATTCCTGAGCACGTTTCCTCGCGGCGAGAGTGGAGACCGAACTCCGCTTACTCATCCCCTCGGATTGACACTGATTGCATTTTTTGTGACCGCCATTCCCGCCTACCTGCTAACCAAGGTGATAGGCAAACATCTTGAGAGCCTGTACATCATGGGCATGTCGCTGCTCGTCGGCGGCATCGTGATGTGGGCTGTCGATGCCACGAACGCTCGCGCGGAGACGCTCGGGCCGCAAGCTTCGGACGGCCGAATTCATACCTGGCGTATGGAAGCAATGAGTCTCGGACAAGCCATTTGGATAGGAGCATGCCAGATTCTCTCAGCGGTGTTCCCCGGCACATCGCGTTCAATGTCCACGATAGCTGCCGGGCAAACTGCCGGGATGTCGCGCGGCTCGGCACTGGAGTTTTCTTTTTTTCTTTCCATTCCAACCATGGTGGCGGCAACGGGTTATGACCTGTTGAAATCGCTGCGTGGCAAGGGTTCAAATCCCATCGGCGTTTCGCAAATCGATGCACACGGATGGTTGGTGCTGGCGATCGGATTTTTCGTGTCATTTATCGTTGCTTACGCCGCAGTGGCATGGTTCATGGCGTGGGTGCGAAGGCGCGGATTCACGCCATTTGCGGTATATCGTATTGTGGTCGGCGGGCTTGTGCTGGCGTTCGCCTCGCGGTTAGGTTAAAGCAAAAACTAACCACAGAGGACAGGGAGAGCACAGAGGTTCTCACCGAGGCGGATTGCTAACCCTTGTGGCTCAGAGATAGTCTAAGCAGTTGCACCAGTACGTCTAAATCGGCTGATTTTCACTTCGTACGCAAATGCTGAGTGCCGACTGCTGTGTGCGCCAAGGAGAGATACGATGAAGAAGACTGCCGCAGTTATTCTGTTCGTCCTCACTCTGTGTCTGATCGCGTCCGCCCAACAGGACAAGAGCAAGCGCCCAAGCCCGCCGGCACAGGCGCAGTGCAAATTCTCTGACGGAAAAACGATCACGGTTGACTACTCCAGCCCGCGCATGAAGGGCCGCAAGATTTTCGGTGAACTGGTCCCGTATGGTCAGGTCTGGCGGACCGGCGCAAACGAGGCCACAACCTTCGTGAACACCGGTGCTGTTTCCGCCGACGGCCGCGACATACCGGCGGGAAATTACACCATTTTCACAGTACCCGAACAGAGCAAATGGACGCTCATCGTGAACAAGAAGACCGGCGAATGGGGAATTCCCTATAAATATGAATCGGACGAATTGGTGCGCGTCCCGATGTCGGTCTCGAAGACCTCAGGTCCAGTTGAGAATTTCACAATCAGCTTCGACCAGGGTGGCGACAGCTGCACAATGAACATTAGCTGGGAAGAAACCCAGACGACCATAAAGTTTTCGGAAAAGAAGTAGTCCAGAGCTTAAGCTTTTGCTTCCGGTTTCCAGCGGAGCACCGGCTTGCGGGCCGCGGCAGTTTCATCCAATCGGGAAACACGTGTCGAGTGCGGGGCTGTGCGAACCAGCTCCGCGTCTTCTTCAACTTCTTCAGCAATCGATTTCATCGCTTCAATGAAGAGGTCCAATTCTTCCTTCGACTCGCTTTCCGTCGGTTCGATCATCATTGCGCCTGGCACGATCAGAGGAAATGCCGTCGTGTAAGGATGGAAGCCGTAGTCGATCAGGCGCTTGGCAATGTCCATGGTGCGAGCGCCTTTCTTTGCTTGTAGTTTGTCGCTGAACACAACCTCATGCATGCTCGGACTGGCGTACGGCAGATCGAAGGTGCCTTCGAGCCCCTTGCGAATGTAATTCGCGTTCAGCACGGCGTCTTCTGTGGTCTGGCGCAATCCATCTGGGCCGTTGGCCAGAATGTAGGCGAGAGCGCGAACAAACATTCCGAAGTTGCCGTAGAAAGAACGCACCCGGCCAATTGATTGCGGGCGATCATAATCGAACCCGAGAGTGCCGTCAGGCTTGGATTTCAGCACCGGCTTGGGAAGGAACGGCTCGAGAAATTTCTTGATCGCGACCGGACCGGAGCCTGGACCGCCGCCCCCATGCGGAGTTGAAAAAGTCTTGTGCAGGTTTAAGTGCATCAGATCCACGCCAAAATCGCCTGGGCGCACCTTGCCGACCAGCGCATTCATGTTTGCTCCGTCCATGTAGAGCAGGCCACCTTTGGCGTGGAGAATATCGGCAATTTTGTGGATTTCCTGCTCGAAAAC
>DATBIE010000080.1:0-7575 GCA_036557105.1 Terriglobales bacterium | reverse complement strand
ATGAGATTGTCTTCGATGAAACGACGCGCAGTATCACGGACTAGGCGTTCGTCATCGCTGAGCAGAGCATCGAATTCGATGAAGTCAACTCCGCGGAATTTGATGGCCATGCTGAAGCTCGATTCTGTTCTCCGCCGTGCCTTCCTTCGTGTTACTTCGTGGTGAACAGAACTCTTATGACCACAAAGGGAACGAAGGAAACCCAAGAAGCAAAGGAAACCTTTGAAGTTAGCAGAGCCGCTGGAAACCGGTCAAACGGTACTGCGCATCTGAATTTCCGCTGTCCACACGAACACCACTTGACAACCCTTTTACAGAAACAGACAGGAAGAATTCGGGTTAAACACATCTATACTTATGCGGCCCTAATGCGCAAAACACTGAACATCATCGGATTAGCTGCGTTGCCGCTGATCCTGCTTGCGCCGTCGTTAGGGGCAAATGCCAGCGTCTCGCAATCTCCGCTGGACCATGGCTTTCAACTGCTTTATAGCCTCGACTTCAATCGTGCTCACGGAATTTTTCAGGGTTGGGAGCAGAGCCATCCCGACGATCCTCTCGGCCCAACTTTCGATGCCGCGGGACTGTTGTTTTCTGAATTTCATCGGCTCGGCGTGCTGGAATCGCAGTTCTTCGAAGATGAGAAGAAGTTCGAGAATCGGACCGCGCTAAAGCCTGATCCGGCGGTCCGCGAACGCTTCGATGCAGCGATTGAAAGAGCGCAAACGGCGGCCCGTGGCCGGTTGGCAAAAAATTCCAAAGATGAAGATGCGTTGTTCGCAATGACCCTGACCAACGGCCTCGAGGCCGATTATGCAGCGCTGATCGAGAAACGGAATATTGCTTCGCTGCGCTTCACGAAGGAATCAACCGTCTGGGCCCAAAAAACACTCGCAGTCGACCCCGATTGCTACGACGCGCACATCGCAAGCGGAATCAGCAAATACATCATCGGCAGTATGGCCGCGCCTCTGCGCTGGCTTGTGCGGTTGGGTGGCATCGCAGGCGACAAACAGCAAGGAATTCAGGAGCTGAAGCTGGTCGCGCGCCAGGGACACTATCTGGCCCCATTTGCGAATATTCTGCTGGCAATAGCCTATGTCCGCGATCATGATCGCCAGCATGCGGTTGAACTGTTAGCGTCCTTGCGAGAGCAGTTCCCTTCCAATCCGCTCTTCGCGCAGGAGATTGCACGGCTGGATTCTCAGCACTGAAAATGCTGAAGGGTCATGGCGACGCGGCTAGTTTTCATCTTCTTTTAACAATTTCCGACTAAATTCTTTAGGAAAACCAGAGTAAATCGGCTGCTTTATACTTGTTGAAGCTAGCGCTGCCTGAGCACCTCTTCGACGGCCGCTGCAGTCGCTCTCCCTAGTTTCACCATGGCACGCGCCTCAGTTGACAATCCGGCCTACTACATCAATCGCGAGCTTTCGTGGTTGCAATTCAACCGGCGTGTTCTCGAAGAGGCACAAGACGAAAGTAATCCACTGCTTGAACGGCTGAAGTTTCTCTCCATCAGTGCCAGCAACCTGGATGAGTTTTTTGAGGTGCGTGTCGCCGGTCTGGTGCAACAGATCGAAGACGGATATACCGACGCCGGACCGGACGGCATGACCTTGCTCGAAGAGCGCGATGCTATCTCCGAGGAAGTTCACAAGTTCATTGATGAGCAGTATCAGTGCTGGAATGACCAGTTGCGTCCTCAGCTATCGGCCAGTGGAATTCGGGTTTTGGGATTGAACGAACTGGACGAGAACGCTCGGGCTTTTGTGGAGGATTACTGTGAGCGCGAACTCGACTTGCTCCTCACACCAGTTACGGTTGATCCCGCGCATCCTTTTCCGCGAGTCATAAACAAGGCTTTGTGCGTGGCCTTTCTTTTACGCCGCCGCCGCCGTTCTTCCCTCACCTATACGGGCGTGGTAACGGTTCCACGCGCACTGCCCAGATTAGTGCGCCTTCCTTCAGAAGAAACCACAGACTTTATTTTTCTCGCAGACCTCGTCTCATTTCACGCGGCCCGCATGTACAACGGTTACGACATCATTTCGTCTGCCGCCTTCCGGGTTACGCGCAACAGCAATCTATATCTCGCGGAGGAAGAATCGCGTAATGTGCTCGAATCGGTGCGGACGGAGTTGCACAACCGGCGCAAGGGCGACGCCGTGCGGCTTGAGATCGATGCCGATGCCGATCCGGAAATTACCGAACGCCTGCGGACCAACTTCGGGTTAGAGTCTTGGCAAGTTTTTCGCGTGGATGGGCCGGTCAACCTGCCGCGGCTGTTCAATATTTACGAGCAGACGGACCGTCCCGATCTAAAGTACAAGCCGTTTGCTCCACGCGAACTGCGGCTTACCGCGAAGTCGCAGGATTTATTTGAAGAACTTCGCCGTCATGACATCTTGCTGCACCATCCGTTCGATTCATTCGACTCGGTGGTTTCGTTTATCGAATCCGCCGCGGAAGATTCCAACGTGCTTTCCATCAAACAGACCCTTTACCGCACCAGCGAAAATTCGATGATCGTTCAGGCGCTGATCAATGCTGCGGCGAAGAAAGAGGTCACTGCGGTTGTCGAGTTGAAGGCGCGTTTTGATGAGGCCTCAAACATCCGCTGGGCGCGTGATCTCGAAGATGCCGGCGTGCAGGTGTTCCATGGCTTGGTCGGATTGAAGACACATTGCAAGCTTGCACTGCTGGTCCGTAAAGATCCGGACGGGGTCTCACGCCGGTATGCCCATCTTGGCACCGGAAATTACAACTCCACGACCGCTCGCATTTACACCGATATGGGCCTGCTCACCTGCGATCAGGAAATTACCGGCGCGGTTCATGATGTGTTCTCGTTCTTGACGGCCTACTCGGAACACTCCAGCTACTCGCCTTTAATGGTCTCTCCAATCAATCTCGCCGAGCACTGCCTTGATTTGATTTCACGCGAAACGGACCATGCGCGACTAGGCAGGCCGGCACGCATCATCGCAAAAATGAATGCGCTCCTCGATAAGAACATCATTGCGGCGCTCTATCGCGCATCACAGGCCGGGGTGGAAATTGACTTAATTGTCCGTGGAATGTGCGCTTTGCGGCCAGGCGTGCGGGGTATCAGCGATCGCATTCGGGTACGCAGCATTGTGGGTCGATTTCTTGAGCACAGCCGGATTTTTTACTTTGCAAACGGCGGCCAGGAGGCGATTTACCTCTCAAGCGCGGATTGGATGCCACGGAATCTATATGAACGCGTGGAAGTGATGTTTCCCGTGAAAGATCCGTTACTTCGCGACCGTTTGAAACATGAAATCCTGGACGCATACCTTGCAGACACCATCAAAGCTCGCGTGTTGCGGCGTGATGGATCGTACGTTCCTGGCTGGCGCACTACCGGCAGGCGAAAAGCACCTACACCCGGCTTCAGCGCACAGGACTTTCTGCTTGCACTGGCCGAAGGAAAACAGACAATCACCGCTTTGCCGTCCATATCTGACGAGAAGCCGACGAAGAAAGGCACACGAAAGGTGACAAGGGTTTCATGATCCTTTATATCGTTCGACACGCCAGCGCGGGCGAACACCTGAGCAGCCCCACAAAGGACGAGAAGCGACCACTCGATGCAGATGGCATCGAGCAATGCGGTTTCGTCGGTCGGGCCCTGGCCGCCTTGAACACCCAGACGGATGTAATTATTTCGAGCCCACTGAAGCGCGCCACACAAACCGCATCATTGATCGCAAACGAGCTCGGCCATGAGGGCAAATTGCAACTTGAAGCGGCTCTGCGGCCTGAAGCTTCCTACACAGATTTCCGTCAGATGCTGGACAGGTATTCGAAGTATGACAGCATCATGGTTGTTGGACACAATCCCAGCATCTCAGAATTTCTGGCAAGGCTTATCGGCAAATCTGGCTGCGAGGCCCGTGTGGACTTCAAGAAGGGAGCTGTTGCGAGAGTAGAGACTGGCCGCCATTCGGCCACCTTGAATTACTTCTTCACACCCAAGCTTGCGCGAGAGGTTCAGGCCGCGGCACTCGCCGCTGCCGAGAAAGCGACACCGAAGACTTCCCGGAAATAGGCAGTTTCCTTTTCGACCGCCCAGAGCTCCAGATCAACATTCAATGGGCGTTTTGGGACCAGTGTGATATCGACCGAGCCCTCGCGAACCTTGACCTTCACTGTTCTCAGCGCTCCGCCGCGGCCCAGGTTCAACCCCCATGCCAGTCGTAGCAATAGCGATGCCTTCGCAATCTGCTTTCGATCGGATGCAGGCAAGGCCTTGAGGGGACCATCCTCTGGCGAGGGACGCGACTTACCCAAATAGCGCGCGATGGCGGCAATGATTTTTCGTTGCTCCGGCGTATAACCAAGAATTTCCGAGTGCGAGACGATGTAGTACGTATGGCGGTGGCGACCAGTGCGGTTGATATAGTCTCCCACTTCACACAACATGGCGGCGGCAGCAATCCACTCACGATACTCGGCAGGCAGCCGGTGAACGCTTCGCAATTCGGTGAACAAATGTAACGCCGATTCGCGCAAGCGCTCGGCATGTTCAAGATCGACGCGATAATGTCTCACGGCAGCCAAAAGCGATTCCCGGCGTTCGTACTGAATCTGTTTGCCGGAGCGTGTGGCGTGGTCGTAATCAGCTGCCATTTGCGCCAGTAAACCATCACGAAGACCAAGTGGCGAAAAGCGAAAGCCGCCAAGCTGATAGCGCTCCAGCAGCTCGGAATAGACCGCAGCGCCAGCGATTATGATTTCTGCGCGGCGAACCCCGATGCCAGTTATTTTCCGCCGCTGCTCTAAATTTAATCGTGTAAGCATCTTCGCAATACGGCGCATCTGCAGACGAGTCACAATCATGCCGCGCTGGCTCTTTGTTCGGTAAATAGCGTGGCACGCTGTGGCAAGGGCTTCTGCAGTTCCGGAAGTGGCGATCACGATTTTCGGCCTTGCTGCTGAGATTCGGTCGGCAACGCGATCGACCTCGCGTGCAATTAAACCTCGCAATTGCGCGAGTTCAGACTTTCGCGGCGGGTCATGATGGAGAAAATCGTTGGTCAGGCGAACGGCACCGAGTGGAAGACTGACGGTTTCACGAATGTGACCTCTGGTCGAAATCGTTAACTCGCAACTACCCCCGCCAAGATCCATCATCAGCACCGGGGATGAATTCACTCGTATTGATGAGGTTAATCCCAGGTGAATTAAGCGGGCCTCTTCGAGACCTGAAATGATTTCAACGCGCCACCCGGTCGTGGAACGCACCCATTCCAGGAATGCCCGGGAATTCCTTGCATCTCGGAGCGCGCTGGTTGCGACTACACGCACGACATCCGCACCCGCTTTTTGGGCAGCGCGGTGAAAACGGCGCAGCACTTTTACCGTAAGCGCAATCGCCTCCGGTGAGAGCAACCCGCTACGGAAGACCGATTCTCCCAGGCGGGTAACTTCCCGGTCCTCATGGATTTCAACCAGACGATGCGCCGTCAATCGGGAGATTTTCAGCCGAACGGAATTGGAGCCGATATCAACGGCGGCGAAGGTGGGCATGGATACAACAGTTTAGTCCAATGAAGAGCACCCGAGTTTGGGTTGGCTGTTGGTTAGTTCGCGGAAGTCGTTAGGCCACGGCCGCACGTTGCGCCGCGACATCTGATGCCACAAACTTGCGATCGAGGGGTGTGAACGATAGTTTTGCTTGCCGCCTCTCAGACAAGTTCGCCAGCGATCTGAAGAGTGAATTTGTGGCGCCGCGGAAACGCGAACGGCTGATGTTCTGCAACATTGAAACCAGCGCTGAATCCGATGCACTGCCGAAACGCTCCTCGGCCTTCTGTTTCAGCTTCAGCACGTCATGCCATTCGCCAATCGCATCCTGGGCATGCTTCAGTTGCTCGACGAAGAATTTGGCCTCGTGAGCTTCGCCGGCCAGCTCCGCCAAATAGCGCGCTCTGCGTGCCGCAATGCGACAGCTATGGAGGGCTTTCTCTGACATTGGTGCGTGTCCTGGATTTGGGAGAGCGGTATAAGCCAATCGCAGTGGATCAATTCCGTCGAGATTCATCACTGCGCTTTCTCGGCGCAGCCGTTTCCGCAGTTCTTTCGTTGTTACCGAATTGACCAACTTAGCCAGCTTTGCTGAGCGATACGCATGCTCTTCGGCAAGCGTTTTGCTCAACTGAGAGCGATGATTTTGGCGGTCTGGCATCTTCAGATCGTTCAGAAAAGCAAGCTGTACGTCCAGATCCCGTACCTTCCCGGCTTTTTTGCGAAGCTTTGATATCAGCTTCAAGGTTTTCTTCTTATGGTGTGATTCAGGCGCCAAATCCGTGATTAGGGTCTCGACCCGGCGGCTGTTGGTCCGAAAGTGGTGTACTGTTTCCGGAGTCGGCCTCTTTGAAAGCCGGTGGGAATAGCGCGCAAGGCGATCAAAAACGAATTGGCTTTGGCGTCGGGCCACACCTGTGACCGGGAGACTATTTGTTCCGATCGAAGCCATTTAGTGAACCGGGAGCGAAGTAACGGAGCCGCGAACAATGCCCACGGTGATTTTAGCATTGCATCCCCAGTGGAAACCGTGGCTCGTATGTTATTTAACATCAATGACTTATCTGATCCCTAGGGCGAAATCATGCCCGATCCGGCATCCGTAAATGAGAACCCGAGGCTGACCCGCGAGTATTCCTTTTCGGCGACCTCCACATAGGGATACACGAAATAATTCAGCGGTTCGCCTTGTTGAGGGGGGTTCAACTTCAAGTCGCGGCCGATTGAGAGCTGCATCCGGTTCGCGTCGTGAGAGCCAAAGAAATAGTCCTTCTTCTCAGGGTGCTTCCATGCTTCGGAAATGTCGACCGGTATCCAGCCGTACTGTGGATCAAAAAACTCGGCCCAACAGTGGTAGCCGGTAACCTCGCCGGAGGCTTTACCGCTGGGCAATGGGAAACCAATTTCGAACCTCGCCGGAATTCCCTGTGAGCGGACCATGGAGATGAAGAGTGAATGAAAGTCGGTGCAATTTCCCTTCTTCGCATCGCAAGCGTATAGCACATCCCCGTGGCCCCACCCCGTTCCGCTCTTGTCGTATCTCATGTTTGCAAACACGTAGTCGTAGATAGCACGGGCTTTGGCCAACTCAGAATCTTTGCCGGCGGTAGTCTCCGCAGCGAGTTCGGCTGGTTTGCCTGTGATTGGCACTAATCGGTCCGCGCTCAGGAACAGCTGAGTGTCCTTCTTGTTGAGAGAAGCGTTCTCGAGTCGCGGATGATTCAGACCGAGCGTCAGATGCTCTTGCCGAACGACGTCATAGACGACTTCAAAATGCAAATCGCCACCTGTCGTTTTGGAGCTTGCAGCGTAGTAGATCTGGTTACCAAAACGAGATTCATGTGTTTTCTTGAGCGGCAGATCTCCCTTGGCTGAAAGTACTCGCACCTGCTGATAGTCGTCTGAATGCGCGGCTGGAAACCAAATGTGAACCGGTTCAGCCGCCGGTACATTTTGCACGGTAAAGCTGTAGTGAAAAGTGAAATGGCGCGTGGACTGGGCGGTTGCAAGGCAGTGAAAAGC
>DATBIE010000079.1:0-19077 GCA_036557105.1 Terriglobales bacterium | reverse complement strand
CAGAATCTCGATGGCATCCGCTTTCTTTTGCACGAAGGAGGCTGCGGCGGCACGCGGGAGGACTCCACCAATCTCTGCGGGCTGATTGCTGGATACATTCACCACCCCAATGTCGCCGGGGCGACCGTGTTGAGTCTCGGTTGCCAGCACGCGCAAATCAGCATTCTTCGCGACCAGCTTAAGCTTCGTGATCCGAAGCTGGACAAGCCCATCGTTATTTTGGAGCAGCAAAAAAGCGGACCGGAAACCGCCATGATTTCCGCTGCAATTCAGCGAACATTCGAAGGTTTGGTTGAAGCCGATAAAGCGCGGCGCACTCCGGCGGACTTATCGCATCTTTGCGTTGGTCTGAAATGCGGCGGCTCGGATGGGTTTTCGGGACTCTCCGCCAATCCGGCGATCGGACACACTTCCGATTTGCTGGTAGCGCTCGGCGCGCGCACCATCCTGTCGGAATTTCCCGAATTATGCGGGGTCGAGCAGGAACTGATTAACCGCGCAGTTACCAACGGTGTCGCCGACCGTTTCATTCAATTGATGCGCGACTACTCGAACCGCGCGCATGCGGTCCGCGCCAGCTTCGACATGAATCCTTCGCCCGGCAACATGCGCGATGGTTTATTGACGGATGCAATGAAGTCAGCTGGCGCGGCCAAGAAGGGTGGCACAGCCCCGGTCGCTGCGGTGCTCGATTATCCGGAATACTCGAGTTCCCCCGGCCTGCACCTGCAATGCACTCCTGGGAACGATGTTGAATGCGTGACCGCACAGGTTGGGGCCGGCGCAAATGTGGTTTTGTTCACCACCGGTCTTGGTACGCCGACGGGAAATCCCATCGCACCGGTGATCAAGCTGTCGACAAATTCGGCGCTGGCGCAGCGCATGCCGGATATTATCGACATTGACGCGGGCCGGATCATCTCCGGCGACGCATCGATCGAGGAAATGGGAGAAAGAGTTCTGGAATTGGTCGCGCGGGTTGCGAGCGGTGAAGTTCAAACCAAGGCGGAACAAAAGAACCAGCAGGATTTTATTCCCTGGAAGCGAGGCGTTTCTCTCTGACCAAGCAAGGTGGCTCTACGAAGGAACGATCGGACGAAAATGGTCGTCGCCTCGACGGAAAGATAGCGGTCATTACGGGTGCGGGCAGCGGCATCGGCCGGGCCATTGCCTGCAAATTTGCGCAGAACGGCGCGCTGGTTCGCATAGTAGACATCAGCCAAAAAGACGCAGAGATGGTGGCAAGTGAGATCGTTGGCGGCGGCGGAAAGGCGTCCGCGCACCGCTGCGATGTGACCAGTCAGTCTGATGTTGCGAGTGTCTTCGAGGCGATTATCAAGCGTGGGCGGATCAATATCCTCGTGAACAATGCCGGCGTTTCGCATATCGGCAGCGCAGAAAGTACAACCGAAGAGGATTTCGATCGTGTTCTCGCGGTCAACGTGAAGGGTTACTACAACTGCATTCATGCCGCCATCGGCTACATGAAGGAGATGGGAGGAGTGATCCTGAACATGGCTTCGGTCGCCGGATCGACAGGGCTGGCGGACCGCTTTGCTTACTCCACCAGCAAAGGCGCGGTAATCGCTATGACCTATTCTGTAGCGCGCGACTATATCGCGCACAACGTTCGTTGTAACTGCATTTCCCCGGCCCGCGTCCACACGCCCTTTGTGGATGGATACTTAAAAAAGAACTATCCCGGGCACGAAAGGGAGATGTACGAGAAGCTGGCAGCCACTCAGCCAATTGGAAGAATGGGAGAGCCGGAGGAGATCGCGGATCTAGCTCTTTATTTATGCTCGGATGCCGCTGCGTTCATCACCGGCACGAATTACCCGATTGACGGCGGTTTCCTGAACCTGCACGGCTGATCGTTACTAAGCGCACATTCGTGGATCTTCAACTTAAAGATAAAGTCGTTGTGGTGACCGGCGGTGCCAAGGGAATTGGCGAGGCCGTGGTGCGAACACTTGCCGCTGAGGGCGCGATCCCGGTGATCGTGGACCGCGATGTGGAAGCCGGGAACCGGTTGCATGCTCAAATTGCCGGTAGTCAGTTGATCGTTGCTGAACTCTCACAAGCTGAAGGATGCTACGCCGCAATTCAAAGAACGATCGAGAAGCACGGCCGGCTTGACGCGCTGGTCAACAACGCGGGCGTTAACGACAAAGTCGGACTGGAGCATGGGAGCCCAGAGCAGTACATTGAGTCACTGGCTCGCAATTTGCTGCATTATTACAACATGGCGCATTACGCTTTGCCTCATATCAAAAAATCTCGTGGCGTGATCGTGAACATCAGCTCGAAGACGGCGTTGACAGGGCAGGGAGGAACCTCGGGCTACGCTTCATCCAAGGGCGCGATTTTGGCTTTGACTCGGGAGTGGGCGGCGGAACTGCTCGACTATGGAATTCGCGTGAATGCGATTGTTCCAGCCGAAGTCATGACGCCGCTGTATCAAAGTTGGCTGAACACATTTAAAGATCCCGCCGAGAAACTGCAAACGATATTAAGCAAGATCCCACTTGAAAAGCGGATGACCATGCCGGATGAGATCGCTGCGATGGTAGTATTTCTGCTCTCACCGAGGGCTGCACATATCACGGGCCAACACATTTTCGTCGATGGCGGCTACGTTCACCTGGATCGTGCGCTGACATAGCTGATGCCCGCCTCCGCGCCAATTACGGAACGCCGCTACCTCGCTCCACTGAGTCTCGTGACGACATTGTTTTTCCTGTGGGCGCTCGGGGTGAATTTGAATGACATCCTGGTTCCTCATCTCAAGAAAGTCTTTAATCTGACGGATTTCCGTTCTTCGCTGATTCAGGTTGCGTTCTTCGGAGGGTATTGCCTGTCTGCGATTCCGGCCGGCAGGCTGTTGGAAAAGATCGGATATCACAAAGGGATTGTGGTTGGTTTGGTTACCTGTGGCATCGGGGCTTTATTGTTCATTCCCGCGGCCTCTGTCCAGATCTACGCCGTCTTTCTGTTTGCGCTATTCATCATGGCTTGTGGCCAAGGTGTCTTGGAAGTCGCCGCAAATCCTTATGTGACATTGTTGGGCCCACAAGAGAGTTCCGAGCGGCGGCTGAACCTGGCACAGTCATTCAACTCCGTAGGGGCCGTGGTTACGCCGTATATAGGCGCTGCTTTTATTCTGTCCACCGTTGAGTACTCGCATGAGCAGTTGTCCGCAATGCCCAGGGCGCAATTAGCGGCTTACCGCGCTGCTTTGGCAAATAGCGTTAAGGGCCCGTACTTAGTAATAGCAGGGACTTTTCTCGTCTTCGCCATCGTGTTCTTTTTCTCGCGCCTGCCGGAAATCAGCAGTACGCGGAATCAGGAGCCCACCTCAACTGAATTCAAAAAATTGTTGAAGTTCCCTCATTTGATAAAGGGGGTCGTCGCGCAATTTTGTTACGTTGGTGCGCAGGTGGGGGTGGGGAGCTTCATTATCAGGTTTGCGCAATATATCTCTCCTGAATTGCCGCAGGCTTCCGCCGCTACCTATGTCAAGATTCATCTGATCGGCTTCATGGTCGGACGATTTTCCGGTTCCTATGTGATGAAGCGAATTCCCGCCGCGCGGCTGCTTTCGATATTCGCCCTCTGCACATTGGTTTGTCTGAGCTTCGTTTTATATGTCGGGGGTGCGGCGGCGCTCTGGGCGGTCGCGCTGATCGGGTTCTTTCACTCGATCATGTTCCCGACGATCTTCGCGCTCAGCATCAAGCAGTTGGGCCCATATACGAAACTGGGATCGTCACTGTTAGTTGCGTCGATCATCGGCGGAGCGTTCTTTCCTGCAATCATGGGCTTCATTTCTGACCATAGTTCAATCCGCCAGGCCTTCTTCGTTCCAGTAGTTTGTCAAGCTTATGTGCTCTATTTCGCAATAAGAGGATATAAGCCGACAGCCTTGCCTTTAGAAACATCACAGCTAGCACCTAGCATTTCCGAATAGGTAATTGTCGGACTTTGCGGTCAGGGCTTAATTTCTAAGTCAGCGAAGCAGAGCACCTTACGGAATAGCGATATTCGACACTATATTCGAGTAACTGCTCTCTTGAGAGCTGCTATCTACCGCGGTTGTTGCATAACAATATGCTGTGCTGTTTGCGACCGTACTATCCGTGTAGACAGTTGTAGTATCAAGCACGGAGTTGATCTTTGACATTGCGCCGCAACTCGAACCGCTATACAGAGCGCGGTACACATTGTAACCGGCCACGTCGCTAGATGTGCTGGCCGTCCACGAGAGATTTACCGAATGCGTCGGCGCGGTTGTTCCGGTACCGGTGAGCGTCTCGGTTAAAGTTGGAGACTGAGCGTCGCTTGTAATTGTCAGCTTCGCGTTTGCAGAACCTGCCGCCTGCGGGCTGAAAGTTATAGTAAACGGCACGCTTTTTCCTGCAGGAATGGTAACAGGCAACGAAAGGCCGCTCACGGTGAAGGCTGAGTTATTCGAGGTGGCTGCGGTGACAGTCACGCTTGCGCCCGTAGCGCTCAAACTTCCGGAAGCGCTTCCGCTATCGCCAACTACTACGCTGCCGAGTGCCAGTGTGGTCGGCGTCACAGATAATTGGCCGGCCTGGACGGCAGCGCCTGTACCCGAAAGCGAAATCTGAATAGTCGGATTCGGAGCATTCGATGTTAGAGTCACCATTCCGGATGCTGAACCCGTCGTCTGCGGACCAAACGTAAGGTTGAAGGTTGTGCTCTGCCCAGCAGTGAGGGTCTTCGGCGTACTGAGTCCACTCATAGTGAAACCTGTTCCGGTGATGTTGGCTTGAGAGATTGTGACACTCGTCCCACCAGTATTGGTGACAGTCTCTGAAACAGTCTGTTGAGTTCCGCTGGTCACGTTGCCAAAATTCTGACTCGGCGGATTGGCTGTGAGTTGGCCTGCGGTAGTGCCTGTGCCCGAAAGTGAAATCTGAAGAGTCGGATTTGGAGCATTCGATGTCAGAGTCACCATTCCGGATGCTGAACCCGTCGCCTGCGGAGCAAACGTAAGGTTGAAGGTTGTGCTCTGCCCAGCAGTGAGGGTCTTCGGCGTACTGAGTCCACTCATAGTGAAACCTGTTCCGGTGATGTTGGCTTCAGAGATTGTGACACTCGTTCCACCAGTATTGGTGACAGTCTCTGAAACAGTCTGTTGAGTTCCGCTGGTCACGCTGCCGAAATTCTGGCTCGGCGGATTGGCTGTGAGTTGGCCTGCGTTGACGCCGGTTCCTGAAAGCGAAATCCGAAGAGTTGGATTCGACGCGTTGGAGCTTAGAGTCACCGTGCCGCTCGCTGCAGCGGCTGACTGCGGTGTGAATGTCATCGTAAAAGATGCGCTCTGGCCGGCAGTCAAAGTCACTGGCGCGCTGATTCCATTAATGCTGAAACCTGTTCCACTCACAGCAGCTTTCGAAATTGTTACGCTTGTTCCGCCGCTATTGGTCACAGTTTCCGAAGCCGACAATTGATTGCCAACGGTCACATTGCCGAAAGCTTTGCTTGAAGGATTTGCCGTCAATTGCCCCGCGGCAACTCCTGTTCCCGACAGAGAAATGCTCAGCGTCGGATTGGGAGCGTCAGACGTAAGAGTCACTTTGCCGCTTGCGGCCCCCGCGGATTGGGGAGCAAAAGTAATCGTGAAGGGCGTACTCTCCCCGGCATCCAGCGTGACGGGCGTGTTGATTCCACTCAAGCTGAAACCTGTTCCGGTGATTGCTGCCTTAGATATCGTGATGCTCGTTCCGCCTGTATTGGTAACGGTCTCTGAACCAGTCTGTTGAGTTCCAGCTGTCACGTTGCCGAACGCTTGATTTGATGGATTGGCAGTAAGCTGTCCGGCGGCGACTCCAATTCCTGAAAGTGAAATGCTGATGGTTGAATTCGATGCACTGCTAGAGAATGTAACGGTCCCGCTGGCAGTTCCTGCCGCATTCGGAGTGAACGCAAGCGTGAGAGTCGAGCTTTGCCCGGCAGCAATGGTGGCCGGGAATGCAGGTGAAGTCACTGAGAACTGATTGTTTGAAAATGTCGGATTGTTTACAGTAACCGCTGCTGAGCCCGAATTGGTTGCGGTTACGCTGAGGGTTTTGCTGCTGCCGGCGGCAACGCTGCCGAAATCAAGGCTCGAGCTTCCCAATGAAAGGTTCCCAACTTCTTGCTGTTGAGTCGTGTTCGACCGGTTCCCCGCGCTCAATCCCGCGCAACCCGTCAATAGAGAGATGCCTGAAAGGAGCAGCAAGAGACTTGCCGCTGTCCAGAAACGAGTTGTGCCGTCGGACGCATGCTGTCGTGCTGAGGAGGCTTCGTTCATTGGTGATCATCCGCCACCCCCTAATCAACAGCGTATAGTTTGGGGGAGGAACGCTCACCAGTCTCGTACTAAGTGCCTCAGCGATATAGATTTCATAGGTACAGGGTGGTTACCAACATCAGGCCACCGTTACTCTGAATAGGTACTAGCAGCCTAAGTGATGTACTTCTGTGTTTGACGTTGTAAGTAAGTTAGGCGGATGGGAGGACTGAATTCGCCACCGCAACATCCACGACGGACTTACCGATCATGAGCGACGCCGTGGCCGCCGGTGAAGGTACGTTGAGCACATGCAGCATATTGCGGGACGGGACGAACTGAAAATCGTCTACTAACGTGCCATCGGGCTTGAGTGCCTGCGCGCGAACTCCAGCATTGCTGGGGACTATGTCTGCATCCTGGACGTCCGGCACGAGCTTTTGCAACGCTCGAACGAACGCCTTCTTGGATAGCGACCGATGATATTCGCCAACACCATAGCGCCAGTTTTTCGCACTCATGCGCCAAAAACCAGGAAACACAAGCGACGAGGAAAGATCGCGGAGGCTTAAGTCCGTCCGGCGATAACCTTCTCGACGGAGCGCCAGCACTGCGTTCGGCCCAGCATCGACTCTTCCGGTGATACGCCGTGTGAAGTGCACACCAAGAAACGGGAAGCGCGGATCGGGTACCGGATAGATGAGTGATCGCACAAGTGAGGTGCGTTCCGGCGTGAGATCGTAGTATTCACCGCGAAAGGGAACTATGATCAATTGCGGATCGTCGCCAGCCATGCGCGCGACGCGGTCGCTGAATAAGCCGGCGCAGTTGATGACTGAATCCGCTGAAAATACTCCGCGAGGAGTTTCGACCACCATCTCATTTGACAAGCGTCTGATCGCGAGTACACGTGCTCCGGTAAGAACTGTTCCTCCTGACTGAGATACAAGTTTCGCGTACTCTTGACAAACTTGTGCGAAATTCGTGATTCCAGTCGAGGGAACGAATAGGGCAGCGATGCCTGTCGCATACGGTTCGAAGTCGCGCAGCTCCTCCGGGCCAATTCGCCGAACACCCTTGAGGCCATTGGCTTCGGCGCGCCGATTGAGTTCTTCCAGTCGCGGCAGTTCCTCCGGGTTGGTTGCAACGATAACTTTTCCGCAAATCTCATGGGGGATGCCGTAAGTACGGCAGAACTCAACCATTGTGGCAGCGCCGGCCACGCACAATCTCGCCTTCAATGATCCCGGTTTGTAGTAAATACCGGAGTGGATGACTCCACTGTTATGCCCGGTCTGGTGTCGAGCGACCTGGTCTTCTTTTTCTAGCACGAGCAGTCGAAGGTGCGGAAACCGTGCAGCCACTTCCAGCGCGACGGCGAGGCCGACGATACCGCCGCCGATTACGATGAGGTTACAGCGAGAGTCAATCATTCGGGTGCGCGTTGCAGAGCTTCCGGGTAGCTACGATTTCAATTGCGCAAGCTGCTTTTTTATATCGGCCGCTTCGCTGTAGTTGGGATTGATTCTTAGCGCCCGTTCCAACTGCTGCCGCGCCAAACGGGGTTGCTCAGTCTTCACATATGCGAGACCGAGATGGTAGTGAACATCGGCGCTGTCCGGCAACTTATCTTTTTCTCTTAATTTGACTGCCTCTTCGAGAAGCCCAGTCGCAGAAGTATAGGCGCCCTTCTGGTAATAGATCCAGCCCAGAGTGTCAGCCACAAATGGAGAATCTGGAAGCTTGCGGCGCGCTGTCTGCGCCAGTGACAACGCCTGGTCAAGATCGCTGCCTTCGGCGACCAAAACATTGGCCAGTTTATTCTGAGCAAGCGGATCATCCGGCTTGCTCACCAGAGCACTCTGATACGCGTTTTCCGCCTTTTTCCAGTCCTGCTTTGACTCGTACAACTGACCTAAGAAGAAATAGAGGCCAGTTTGTTGCGGATGAGTCTTTAGTGATTGCTCATAAAGACCGATGGCCTGATCGGTCTCTCCGTTTGCGGCCTTGGTACTACCCAGGTTCGCGAGCGCGTTCATGTTATTTGGATCGAGATCCAGCGCTTTAGCGAAAGCGTCTTCTGCGGCCTTCACATCTTTGTTGCGCGAAAGCGCGACCCCGAGCAGGTCATAAAACTCGCTGTTTTTCGGCGATTTTTCGATTTGGCCTTTTACTGCAGATACTGCCTGTTCGAACTGCTTCTGCGCAATATAAGAATTCATCAATCCACGCAATGCATCAGTAGAATTTGCGTTGCGGTCCAGAGCTTCAGCGAAATACTTAGCCGAATCCTTGTATTGCTTTTGGGTAAGTCTCAGATTTCCCATTTGTACGTAACCGAACGCGCTTCGCGGATCTACATCCATTGCCTCGCGCGCATCCTTCTCGGCCTGATCGAATTTGCCTTCGTTGATGTAGGCGATTGCGCGGAGAGCGTAGCCTTCCGGCGATTTTGGCTGCAATACGGTCATCCGGGCCGCGCTTTCCTCAAGCGTCCCAGTATCTCCTTTGCGCATGGCCAGGAGCGCGAGCGACCGGGCAGTTTCGAACTGGTCTGGTCGCAGGCGCATTGCCTCGCGCCACTCACTCTCTGAGCTGTCCAGATTTCCTGCCGATTGGTAAGCCGCGCCCAAGTGATAATGGGCCACAGCGTTATTCGGATCATTTTTGACTACCGTTTGCAGCGTATTAATGGCTCCCTTCACGTCACCACTTCGCAGTTGCAACTGGCCGCGATAAATCAGGGCTTCATTGTCGTTTGGGTCTGACTTCAGAACTTCGTCATCCAATTTGCGAGCTTCTTCGTTTCGGTTCTTTAAAATCAGGAGTTCGATGTAGTTCTTCTTTACCTGCGGATCCTTAGGATGGTCTTTATAGAGGGAGCCATACTCAGTAATAGCGCTGTCCAAGTCTCCAGTGACAAAGTAAAAATCGCCCAACATGCGATATCCCGTGGAGTTGTCAGGGAAGTCTTGCTTGGCCTGCCGCAGAAAATCGACGGCTTCGCCTCTCCTGCCTTCCATGAGATACAAACGTGCCATCGCAGCTCGCGGGTCCGGACTCTTAGGGTCATTGCTGATTGCTATCCGAAGTTGCGCTTCAGATTCGGGCAGACGGTCATGTGTTTGGTAAACAGCCGCAAGCATCAACCTGGCCTGAGTTGCCTTTGGATTCAGTTCGAGCGCGCGCTTTAAATTTGCTTCAACAGCATCCGGCCGGTTGTCCTTCATCTGCATCAGGGCAAGATTCAGATACAAATCCCAGTTGTTTGGATCGAGCGTGATTGCCTTTTGGACTTCCAGAATGGCACCGGGAAACTTGTTTTGCGCAGCTAGAAGGTTCGCGTTCATCAAATGTGATTGAGAGTTGTTCGGCCACTTCTGTAGAAGCAGGTCTGTTTGGTCCTTGGCGCGATCAAAACTGCCGGACGCGATCAGCAAGCGCGCCAATTCAAGCTGAAACTGAAAACTCTGTGGCTGTAGATCCACGGCGCGTGTGAGTTCGTCATAGGCGTGTGGCCACTGTTGCGTTCGCAAATAAATTTGCGCCAGTTGATAATGCGCATCCGCATAGTTCGGGTCGATTTTTAATGCGTCGCGAAATTCGATGACCGCTTCGCGATATTTCCCTTTTTGCGCATAGCTCATTCCGCTGTCGAAATATTTGTGCTTGCGAACATTCGGATCGCGCGAGCATCCCGCTAATACGAAGGCGATTACGACCAAAACCAGTGTCAAAACGACTACACCAGGCTTTGCGCGGGCGGAAGGAATGGAGCCATCTAGCATGATCTCTAACCGTACAGCAAATAGGGTGTCAGATAAAGTTACCTTCTTCGTGTAGTAGTGACAATTGCTGGCATTGAAATTCGGGTCGCCTGCGGCAAAAATATCGATGTCTTTTTCTTGTCATGCTGCGCGGAGAATCAATCTCGTATCTCTTTGAAACAGATGCTACTTAGCATGAATGTTGCAAGCCCTTGCAACTTGTCGCAGAAATTATCTGTCTTGACAGGAATTTTTGGCGGATTAAATTAACGATGTTGTGCCATGGAGTCTGAACCCGTGCGTACGACCCTCCCCCAGCGAGGAGAAAGAAAAGTAATGAAAAGCATTATCCGCAGGTTCTGGCCAGCCCTCCTGCTGCTGGCGTTCTGTTGTGTTGTTCCTTGTTCTTTCGCCCAAGTAAACGTGGACGTAACCAGTGCCGGCGGCTTTGTCCGTGACGGTATTTACATGAGCCCTTATTACGCCACGATAGATAGCGAGAAGAATGTCACGATCATATGTGATGACTTCGCCGATGAAACCTACTTGAATACATCGTGGAAAGGCACTCTTACCTCCTTTTCCAACTTAGCTTCCAACCTTGGCAGCACCGTTTGGGGATCGTGGCTCGGTAGTCCTGCCGGCGGCAGTGTCTCAGCTTCGACAATTTATACCCTGTACCAGGAAGCAGCGTGGCTGACAGAGAGTTTGCTGTCACTTGTCCCGCCGACGGGTACCGCGAATCAGGCCAACTATTCATTTGCTGAGTGGGCGGTCTTTGATCCGAATGGTGTGCTGAATTGGTTGAAGGCGCATAACGACACAGCGGCATGTCAGGCGGTGTTCGGAAACAACTGCACCAGTATCGTAGCAAGCGCCGGGAGTCTGTTGTACGCTTCCCAGCAAAATTACGGGAGCGGCAATTACTCCAACCTCGCAATCCTGACGCCACTGGTTAACGGAAAGGTATGTACACCGGCAATCAGCGGCCGGGGCAATTGCCCGGCACAGGAGTTTTTTGCAGTCGTAACAGCAGCTGAAGGGGGCGCTGCCGCGCTTTACCTCTTGCTGGCTGCTGCAGTTTGCTTCGGCGCCATGTACATTCGTTCCTCTCGCCCGAATGCGGTAAACCACACGGCCTGATTTACACTTACTACGGTGGTCCGGACTTAGTGAAAACCAGCTCTAAGTCCGGACGATCGGGCGTAAAGCTCTTCGATTCCCGCACCGGCCTTCAACTTCCAATTTGTCATTAAATTAATCTGAGGCCGCGCTCAAGGCCACAGTTGCGTGCTCGACCCCTTCCGGGATAGATGTGGTGGTAGCTTTCTGGCTCTTCCGCAGCCACTCCGCAGCCATCTTCTCCGCATAGAGCAGCTGCTCCATCGTCATGGTCTTGCTGAAAGCCTTGCTGGTGCGGGAGATCTGCGCGCTGGCAATCAAACTCCATTTGTACGCCAGCACCGCGTCAGTGGGACTGGACCGTCGTGTCCAGTAGAGTTGCGCAAGGATTAGTTGCGCGACCGGAGAACCGTGCTCAGCCGATTGCTGGCATTCCATCAGCATCGAATCATCCTGCAAGCTGCCGTCGGTACAATTCTTGAGGAAGCCGCTGAAGACCGACTGTGAAGTAGTTTCCTGGCTGAGAGTCATGAACAGGAGCTCTACGCGACTCGAAACCCCCAGCTTGTCGAAGATCCGGAATAAATAATTCTTGACCGTGTGCTGGCTCAGCTTGAGTCGTTCGGCAATCTCACGATTGGTGAGGCCTTCCGCCAGGCTTTGAACTATTTCTTTCTCGCGCTTGGAGAGCAGGCTCAAGCCATTGGCATCGACGGGATTGACAGTAGGGGTCGAAGCCAGGGCTTCGAGAGCCAATGTCATTTCGCGACTGTTCGCCCAGATCTGTCCCGTGTGCACGCAGCGAATGCACTTGCATAACTTGTCGATAGATTCCGAACGGCTGAAGACGCCTCGTGCGCCAGCACGGAAAGCGTCCAGCACAACGTGCGGCTTGGAGGAATCGAGCAGAACCACAGTTCGCGTATCCGGCCGGTTAGTGCGCAGTTCTCGCAGGACTTCGAATGCAGCTTGGCCCTGTTCTTCGAGATGAGTGCCAATTACCAGAACATCGATTGCGCGCTCGACGACAGTTTTTGTGATGGCTTTCGGAGAATCAAGGCTGAGTACATCCAGGATGCGGTCACGGCGCAGGGCATCAGCTAATAGGTGGGTGTGGATAACGGAACTATCGACAACGAGGACACGAATCTGCTTGCCCGTTGATTCCCGTTCCATGGTCGCCTCCAAGCGAGGTCGGCGAAAAAACCGACCGCCTAGCCTTTACGGCCTAGGGCCTAACATCGTTAAATCCGGGGAGCACTTGGGGGAGGCCAGTCGTATCGAGTAACTAGAACTGACGTTACTCAAAAATAAGAAGCAACAAACGAATGCAGTTTACCGTACCGATCCCGCCGGCGCAAGACGAATGATCACAAAAATTTTCACACTTGCCGGTCAATTGCAGCCCAGTGCAGCCAATTGCAACTTGCTGGATGGAACCGTAATTGAACTCTGGTAACCAGACAATGGCACGAAAGTGACACCCGAGCGGCAGTTCACTACCTGCTATTTGTAAGCAGGTAAAGAACTTGTAAGCTTGTGCAATTTGCGCGCGTGAAATGCGCCGGAAGATGACTTCGGCAACCCGGCAAATCCGCCCGAATTTCCCCACTCATAGAGAATATCTCCTCTGGCCTCGGTGTCTGCCTCAAGATGATCTTCTACCCCGGCAAAAGTGAGAATAGCTTCGTGGAGAGCTTGTACCTCTTGCAGCCCGCTGCACTCCGGCTTATTCTCGGTTCATCTTGAGCGGCAAACTCTTCGGAGTTCCTACCCCCAGCTGCTCGGTGAAGAAGTAAAAAGTCGGATCCTAATGCGATCCGCCTCCTGATTCGCGCATTCCCCCAACAGTGCGATAGGTAAGTTGTGCGCTTTTTCGGGTCACACGGGATGTGACTCAGAGGGCGAAGCTATGAATACAATACTCGAGTCGTGGAACAGCGCACAGCCGATCACAATGGCAGCCATTGAAGAGCAAAACTGGTATGCGCTTCTTACTCGCGCGCGCCACGAAAAGGTTGTTGCACAACGGCTTCGTGAAGTGGGTGTGACATCGTTTCTTCCCGTTATTACCGAGCTTCGTAAATGGAGCGACCGCAAAAAACTTGTCGAGTTCCCGTTGTTCAGTTGCTACGTTTTTGCGAAGTTGTCGCCTACGAATGAAGGACGTCTGAAGGCGCTGCGGATCGACGGGGTCTACAGTTTGGTGGGCGCTCGCGCGGAAGGTACTCCTATTCCTGAAGAGCAGATCGACGCCATTCGCAGAATTGCCGAGGAAAGATTGGTCTGGCACTCTCATCCCTTTCTCAAGGTGGGCCAGCGTGTTCGAATACGCAGTGGCGCCTTAGACGGTGTAGAAGGGATCCTCGTGGCGCGCAGCGGAGAATCAACGCTCATCGTTTCTGTCGATGCAATCCAAAGATCTCTGGCGGTTCGCATCGATGGCTATGCAGTTGAACCTATCTAGTTCGATTACGTATTAATCACAACTCCCGGTTCTTCTTCCCATGTCAGAACATCTCAGCGCAAACGCACGCTTATTGGTCGTGAGCCGTGAACCTTCGGTTCTCCGTCCGCTCTGGGCAGTAGGCGAGTCAAACTCTTGGCACTTGGAAACGGCAGGTAGTGGTTGGGAAGCGCTGGAGCGAATTCAATCCGGCGCAGTGCATGATGTCCTCCTGTTGGATTTGCCGCGCGGCGATGCTGACAGCCTTCATGTCCTCCGTTGGTTGCGTCGGGTCCGTCCGGAGCTGCCTATCATCCTGCTCTCGCACATTGAGGACGCTTCTCGCGAGAGAGAAGCGGTTCGGCTGGGCGCTCAGGAGTTCCTGGTACGGCCGTTTGTGGAGCAGCAGCTCGAGGCTGCGATTCGGCGCCAACTTGGTTCTCACATTGACGAAATCCTGGGTTTCGCAAGTGAAGACGTCGAGCAGCTCAGTGAAGATGCCTTCTTTGTCGGTGCGAGCCCGGTAATGCAAAAGCTACGCGCCCAGGCTGAGTTACTAGCGCAAGCCGACGTCCCTGTATTGATCGTTGGTGAGTCAGGCAGTGGAAAAGACACGACCGCTCGGCTGATCCATAAGCTCTCAGTTCGCTCTGAGTTTAGATTTTTGAAAGTAAACTGTGCTGCATTGCCCGGAGAACTTTTAGAACGTGAACTCTTCGGTCACGCGGGTAGCTTGTCGAAGCAGAGTGACCCCGCTACAATCGGCAAACTGGAACTCTGCGATCGCGGCACTCTGTTGCTCGATGAAATAGTCGAAATGCCGACCAGCCTGCAGGAAAAGCTGCTCCATGTCATACAGGAAAAGCAGATCTTGAAGCCTGGCACGACTGACTACGTTGATGTTGACGTTCGAATTATTGCTTCCGCCGGCATCAATGTCGAACGCGCACATGCAGAGGAAAAATTGCGCGACGATCTCTACTACCGGCTGAGTGCTTTCACCGTACACGTTCCCGCTCTCCGGCAACGCCGTGACGAAATTCCACTGCTGCTTCAGCACTTCATGCACAAACTGGCGCGTCACTACGGTTTGCCACGGCGTGAATTTTCCTCGGCTGTACTTGAGGCGTGCCAACATCATGCATGGCCTGGTAACGTGAGAGAACTCGAAAATTTCGTGAAGCGTTACCTGATGATTGGAGACGACAACATCGTCCACTTTGAAACCGAAGCGAAAGACACATTTCGTAGACCTGAGTCTTCGAGAATTCGGGGTAACGGCCCTGAGCACCAATATGGTTTTGAAGAAATCGGCGGGGGGAAGTCGCTGAAGACCCTGATCAACGATGTAAAAACGGAAGCCGAACGAAATGCGATTACGGCCGCTCTCGAAAGAACAGGTTGGAACCGCAAGGCGGCTGCGCGATTGTTAAAGGTCAGTTACCGGACGATGTTATACAAAATCGAACAATATCATTTGTCCTCTTCAGATTCTCTCGCTTTGCCATTCCTCAGCCACAACGGATTCAAGGCGAATGGTCACCCACTTAAAGGAAACGGAAAAGCGAACTAATCTCATGCCGATGGCATTTCATTCCAATCGTTCTGGAGTAGTGATGGAGTTGAATTTCAAGAAAGCGGCCGCACAAATTGCAATTTGCCTTGCAATCGCTGCCTGCCTCATGGCGCAGGATGCAAAACCTTCCGACACCAAGTCTGAGCCAGTCAATGTAGCTACTCTGAATCAGCCAGTGAGCGCGCCAGAGGGAAAGCCGCACGACAAGAGTTTCGTGATCGGCGTAAGTGACGTGCTCGCAATCAGTGTTTGGAAAGAACCGGATGTTTCGCGATCGGTGCCGGTACGTTCAGACGGCAAGATCTCCCTGCCGCTCGCCGGCGAAGTACAGGCCGCGGGGCTGACGCCGCTGAAGCTGGAGCAGGACATCGCCAGCAAACTGCAAAACTACATTTCCGAACCGGAAGTTACGGTTATCGTGCAACAGATCAATAGTCAAAAATTCAATATTCTGGGCATGATAAACCGGCCAGGTTCGTATTCATTGACGAGTTCATCAACCGTGCTAGACGCGATTGCGGTCGCCGGCGGATTTCGTGACTTTGCCAAGCAAAAGTCAATCTACGTCCTTCGCCACAACCCAGATGGCACCGAAACGCGCCTGCCCTTCAACTACAAAGATGTAATCAAGGGGAAGAACCCGGCGCAAAACGTGAAGCTGCAGTTGAACGACACGATTGTGGTCCCCTAGGTTGTGAGCATGATTCGACTTGGAATTTTATTTTTGATGATGCTGGCATGGGCGAGTCTCTGGTGTCAGGATGAGACGAGCACACCCGATACGCCTGCCACTTCGGATAATTCCCAGATGTCAGTTCCGCCGCCAGTCAGCATACAGTCGTATCCGACGGTTACAGGTTCAGAAGAAAGATCTAACTATCTTCGGGCGGGAATGACGGTTTCGACAACTTACAGCGACAACGTTCTTGGCGGAATCACACCGAATCCGGTAAGTGACGAGAGCTATTCGGTGTGGCCCTATATCGCACTAGATGAAACTTCTACTCGGCTGCATACAACTCTAAGTTTCGCCCCGGGATTCACCTTTTACCAGCGCACAACTGAGCGCAATGAAGCCGACGAAAACCTGGGGCTAAATTTGTCATATCGCTTGAGCCCACACACGACCATAAGCTTTGTGGATTCCTTTCACAAATCATCCACGTTCCTCAATCAGGCTAATCTGCCTGGAGAGTCAGGAATTGCGGCCGCGCCAGTTTCACCGGTGACCATCTACGCGCCGGTTGCTGACCAGTTGAGCAATTTGGCGATGACCCAGTTCACGTATCAATTCGCTCCAAACGGAATGTTTGGAGTAAGCGGAACATTTACCAATCTTCATTATTCGGATCCGACGCAAGTCTCGGGGCTTTATGACTCCAGTTCAAAGGGCGGATCTGCTTTTTACAATCGCCGGCTTTCCGGACGGAATTACATTGGGGTGAGCTATCAATATCAAAGGATGTATGCCTATCCGACAGGATTTACAGCGGAAACGCAGACGAATACCGCGATGTTTTACTACACGATCTATTTGAAACCGACATTTTCTTTTTCAATGTTCGGCGGCCCGCAGTATTCATACACCGAGGAGCCCGGGCTGGCACCATTCCGGGCCTGGAGTCCCGCCGCCGGCGCGAGCTTGTCGTGGCAAGGACGCCAAACAAACATTTCTCTTAACTATTCTCGAATGATTGCACCCGGGGGAGGTTTGATTGGAGCGGTCAATCAAGATGCAGCGGGAGTTTCGCTTCGCCGACAACTTACGAGGAATCTGACGGCAGGGGTGAATGCGAGCTTTGCGAACAATAAATTGCTTAACGACAACGCTGTTGCTCAATCAGGTGGATTTAGCACTAATGGGCACTCATTCGGGGGAGGTGCATCGCTGGAGCAAAAGCTCGGACAGCATTTTGCACTTGGCCTGAGTTACTCCAGGATCCATCAGTCGTACAGCAACATTGCCGCGATCTCTTCTGCACCGAACACAAACCAGGGGTCGGTATCCATCTCGTACCAATTCGCAAGACCGCTGGGCCGATAATTTCAGGACCACAAGAATGACGCAAGACTTCGAAGAACAGAATCCAGCCAATTTTGATCTCGGCAAAATTCTAGGCATTGCCAGGCGTCGTCATTTTCATTTCTTAATGCCTCTGTTTCTCGGCTGGCTCGCTGTATGGAGTTCCAGTTGGGTCTTGGCGCCGCGGTACAAATCCGGCACATTGATTCTTGTCGAGCAGCAAACGATGCCGAAAGATTATGTGACGCCGAATGTTTCAGATGATCTGCAGGCCCGTCTGCAGAATATTACTCAAGAGATCTTAAGCCGCACGCGATTGTTACATATTATCAATGGCTTTCACCTGTATCCACGATTGACCAATGAAGACGAGCAAATCGCGCGTATGCGTAAGGACATAGACATTGAATTGGTCCGGGACGGTTCAGATCGAGTTACTGCATTCAATGTCTATTATTCCGCCGCTGATCCGTACACAGCGCAGCAGGTCACCAGCGAGCTCACAAATTTATTCATCAATAAGAACCTCGAGACCCGGCAGCGCGAATCAGAAAACACGACGAAGTTCTTGTCGGACCAGTTGGAAACTGCCCGCAAGAACTTGGGCGACCAGGAGGAGAAGGTGCGGGTCTTTAAAAGCCAGCATATGGGCGAACTGCCTGGCCAGTTGACCACGAATCTTCAGATTCTTAACGGCCTTCAAAGCCAACTCCAGGGTGAGAACGACGCGCTTACTGCAGCCAAGCAACAACATGCTTATTTGCAGACGTTGCTGGACCAATACCGTGCACTGCAAGCAAGTCCCAAGTCTGCCGATGGAGCACCTCTTGGGCTGCCCGCAATCGACAATGAACTTGAAAAGCTGCGAGCACAACTTGCGGATCTCAGTTCACGCTACACCGAAAATCATCCCGACGTTCGAAAGTTGAAAGAGCAGATCGCGAAGACCGAGAAAATACGCGTGCAGCTCCTTGCCGAGCTCAAAGCAAAAGCGTCGGCTGCGCAGTCGGACAACTCAGGGACCACCGCGACGGACGCTTTCACCGCCGCCGGAACGCCATCACCCATGGCCCAGGTAAAAAGCCAGTTGCAGGCGAATGAACTGGAAATTTCAAACCGCGGGCATTCAATCGCCAGCTTGAACGCCAAAATCAATGAATATCAGGCACGATTAAACCAGGAACCCATACGAGAACAACAGTTGGCTGATCTTACTCGTGGATATGACCAGTCGAAAGCCGACTACGATGACCTTCTCAAGAAGAAGAACGACTCAGAACGTGCCACCGACATGGAAAAGCTGCAACAAGGCGAGCGGTTTCGCATTCTTGATCCACCGAGCCTCCCGGCCAAGCCTGATTTTCCCAATCGTTTGAAGTTCTGCGGCATCGGACTTGCCTTCGGATTAGCCCTGGGCGCCGGTGTAGTTGCCGCCTTCGAGATGTTGGACGATCGCCTGCACGGCGAAAAGGAAATCAAAGATATGCTTCCTATTCCAGTCCTTTCCGAGATCCCGTTGATCGTCAATTCCTCTGACGAGCAGAGTGCGAAACGTAAGATGTGGCTAGCTTGGGGTACAGGGGCGATCGTCTTTGTGACGATTCTGGCAGGCTCGGCTTTCAGTTATTTGCGCGGATAGTTCAACCGTATGTACGAGTCTTTTTACAACCTGAAGCGGGGACCATTCGAGATCACGCCCGATCCCGCGTTTCTGTTTCCTACCAAGCGGCACAATGAGGCCCTGGCAGCACTCTATTATGGAGTTCGCTGGCAGAAAGGGTTCGTCGTACTTACGGGCCAGGTTGGAACTGGCAAGACGCTGTTACTTCGCTGCCTACTGCA
>DATBIE010000078.1:0-15540 GCA_036557105.1 Terriglobales bacterium | reverse complement strand
ATTTGATTTGTTGATCTGCTTGAGAGGTGAATAGTGTGTCTTATCCGGATTGCCGCCGTAAGCCGCCCAGTCCTGGTTCGCTTTGCGGTTCGCGCTTTGCGAATACGGCGGCAAGCCTGCGATGAGTATAGGAATGCAAATCAACCACCAAACGCGTGCTGAAATCATCGGCCCATTAGAACATAAGCTTCAAACTGAGTTGAATGTTCCGCGGATCGTTGCGCGTGCCATAAACAGTACCTAAATCGCCGCAATCGATGCAGAGGGCGATGTTACTACCCCACCCTCCGTAATAGGTGCCACCGTAGATAGGATGATTGAAAGCATTCAGGAACTCCGCCCGAAACTGCATTTTGAATCGCTCTGTAAGGTCAAAGCCTTTCGCGACTGAGAGATCTAGGTTTTTGGTTGCTCCTTCGCGCAATTGAGTCATGCGCGACGGAGAATCACCCAGCGCGAAATCCCCTGGCTCTGCGAATGCATCTGGATTGATCCAGTTCGTCGTTGTCTGATGTGCGGGCTTCGGGTCCCCCACCAGATCGGGGAATCTCAACCCCGGGAACCCGAAGTTATCGGCGAGGGGATTGTCGGAATAAAATGGCGCAAGCAGCGGCAGGCCGCTCGTCAACCGGATTGTGCCGGATACCTCCCAGCTTCCAAGAGCCTGATTGACTACAGCCGGTGCCGAGCCACCCCACCGCTTACCATGGCCGTATGGTAGTTGGTAGACGAACGCTGTAGCGAAGCTCTGCGGAACGTCGTGCATGCTGATCGCATAGTCGAGCTTCGGGTTATAAGTATCTCGCCAGAGCCCGCCTATGGCCCAACCAATCAAGTCTTCCGACCCGTCGTCGAGCGCCTTCGACCAGACATAGCTGGAGATCAGGCTAAGACCATTAGAAAACTGCTTTGTGTATTTGACGGTGAGCGCATCATATGCAGAGCTGGCCCCCGGTAACGACCGCGTGTAGTTGAGATACGTATATTGCGGAAAGGGACGGAGAAGCTGGTTCCGGAAAACAGTATCCGCGCTACCTAATGGAGTGTTCGGGTCGGCAATCCCAAAAAACGGATTGGGAACCTCATCGAACAAAGCGTTCCCCATCGCTAGATATTTCGTGGGAAGTTGGTCGGCATTAAGATCTGGGTTCCCGAACATCAAGCGACGCCCGCGGGTACCTGTGTAACCAATTTCAGCGACTGAATGGCTGCCGAGTTGATACTGTAAATCCGCGCTCCATTGCTCGGTGTAGCCAATCGGATGTGGCCCCTTCGGCCAAATCTGGCCGGCACCGTCGCCAACTTGAACCGTCCCGTCCAGCGAGCTTCCGGGAGGCTGAACCAAGCCGTTGGGAAAGGGATCGCTGACCAGATTGGTTGGAATGAAACCTTGGCTGTTCTGACTCCCAATCCAATTGGTTGTCGAATTGAATCCTAAGAACTGTCCGGGGGAGTCAAAACTGACCATCGCTGAAGCGGGCGCGTAAAACAGTCCCGCACCAACTCGTGCGACCAGCTTGTCTGTAACTCGATATGCGATTCCCAGCCGAGGAGCGAAGTTCAGATTGTCAGGGTTCCACGCATACCGGTTGTCTTTGCTGGCGTATTCAAATGCTCCATGAACCGTGGATCCAAGAGCGGAACTGATCGGATTGACTGCATTCGTGTCGAAATAAGTCAGCCTATTGTAGCGTTCTGTAGCCGGGCGCTGGTTCTCATAGCGCAATCCAGCCGTAATAGTCAGCCGGTCCGTAGTGCGCCACTGATCTTGTACGTAGAGGCCGATAGTGTGCAGACTCATAGCGGGATCCATCGATATGACTGAGGTTCCACTGCCGGTGCCCAAGAGCATGGAGGCAATTGCGTTACCCGTCGTGAAGTTGTCGGAACTAAGTGCGGCTTGGCAGCCACCTGTCACAGGTTCGCAGGATGTAAAACTCCGGCCGAAGTCGAAAGTGACCGGCCGGTCTGAACGGAGATTCATGAAAGCGATGTCGTAATTGGCGCCGAATTTCAAAGTGTGTCGGCTGAACTGCTTGGTCACATTTCCGATCCAGGTGACGTTGCTACGGATATAACGGTCAAAGGTCGAAAAGTCGGTACCCTGACTGGAATAGAGGTCGGCATGCACGAGAGGTAACCCGTTTATCTGCGGTGACAAAGAAGGCGAAAGGCCGATTGCGCTCAAATTTTGTTTACCCAACCCGACCTGAGTCTGTCCCTCCCACCAACGACCGTAAGCGGCATAGCCGTCGATGACCCACGTCGGGCTCGGAGTATACGTGTCGTTCAGCACGATTTGGTAGCCATAGTCCTCATTGTTGGAACCGGTGTCGGCGCCGTTGCAGAAGAAACACGCAGGTTCAGTGTTCTGGCGGACCCGGTCCGACATGCGGGCAAACACTCTATTCTTTGAGCTCTGCTCCCAATCAATGCGCCAATCAAACTTATCGTTGTCGGTCCTGCCGGGACCCTGTGCGAAAAAGTTATTGAGGTCATTTACGCCTTCACTCGCGCGGTTTGCTTGCGGATAAAGGCTAACCAGTGCTTGCCCCACAGGATTGAGGAGATTCGCGGGAATCTTGTTGCCGGGGAAGGGATCTCGAGTGAACCCACCGTTTCCGTCCGGACGGGTAGTAAAAGGATTGTAGATAACCTGAAGCGACCCGTCGGGGTTGAAAGTCTGCGAGAAATCGCCGTTCCGCTCCAAATCGGTCGGCACTGTAATGGGTCCAATAGAATCGGTTTCAGGCTGACGCAAGCCCTCGTAGGCTACATAGAAGAAGGCACGATTCCTGAAGATTGGCCCACTGAGGCTCGCTCCAAACTGATTGCGATGAAACAAACCTTTGGGTGCTCCGTTACGATTGTTCGACCAATAATTGGCGTCCAGAGCGGAGTTCCGCATATAGTCATAGACGCTACCGTGAAAGGAATTAGATCCGCTCTTTGTGACCAAGGTGACCACGCCAGCACCAGACCGTTCATACTGAGCGTCATAGACATTCTGGACGACCTGTTGCTCCTGCACTGAATCGTTTACCGGAGCCACCAACAGACCACCCCAATCAACCGCAGTGGAAGGGGCACCGTCGATCAACACTTGTTCATTACCGGTCCGCCCTCCGTTAAGGCCGAACATGCTGCCATACTGATCTAGGGTCCCCGAGCGCGTCGTCAAGCCAGCCTGTCCCTCTGTAGTACCGGCCAACGCGAAAACAAAGTTGAGCGGATTGCGATAACTGTTTGGTAATGACTCGATCAGGTGCGAGTCCAAAGTGGTGGAATTGGTCGCAGATTGAGTGTCGAGCAAAATGGCTTCGCCGGTTACCTGAACGCTTTGCTCCGTGGCGCCTATCGCGAGCGGCACATTTACCGTCGCGGCGGTGCTGGCGCGCAAGATCATGTTGCTCTGTACGTATCGCCTGAAGCCCGCGGCCTCGGCGGTGATCTCGTATGTCCCCGGCAGCAGATTGTCGAATTTGTACAATCCCGCTGGCGTCGAGGTTGCGTCGCGCGTGTCGTTGGTGCCCATGTTCCGAAGATGAACCTTGGCTCCGGGAACCACGCTACCGCTCGGGTCGGTAACCACACCCGCGATGGATGCCGAAAACGTCTGCGCAAAGCTGTATTGAGCCATTGCCCCGAAGGCAAACATCAAGGCTGAAAATGTTAGGAACGCTTTAACACTGGATTTCATCTGGAGTTCTCCTCGGGGACACCTTGCGGAATCGACACCCCAACCACAGTGATTTTGAACCGTTTCAAAACTGTGGCACTCTGAAACGTTTCTTGTCAACCTCATTTCAGGATTTTTTACCTTCTTTTCTCTTCTTTAGAGAGAACATCAAGTGTGAATCTTCTCTGTTGAATACGCGCAGCGAAAGTAGTTCGTTCCCGGCAAAGCAGCCAGGAATCGTCTTATGGGCGAGATTTATATCGGATGTTATCGGGATTTCACTCAGACGAACCTGTCGGCGGAAGTTGCGCGCGCCGGATGGTTTTATTGATGCCGCAGTTGAGCTGCAACAATTCGACTGCTCGCTTGACGGCGAACCTGCGTTGTCCGGCATAGAAAGTCAAAGAGCGGCAGAAAGACGCTGTAGTTTGCATTTGGGATATCGTGGTGGCTCATATGGTAAGCGCGGGCGAATCGCAAGCCGCGAGGCAGCCACCCTCCCAGGTGGATTCGCCAATGGATTTCCTCAGCTGTTATCAAATATGCGCTCCAGCCGACGAAAATACCTCCTGCGACTCGAAGGTTGAGCAGGAAATCAGCAACAATAATCAGGATTCCGTTCACTGCAAATAAAAAGAAGATGTGCAGTGGAGACTTGCCGAGAGAAACATGCTCCGCCTCCTCGATACTTCCAACATTCGCATGATGCTCAAGGTGTCCCTTGCCGAATTCGCTGCGGGGTCGGTGTAACAGCCAGCGATGATACGCATATTCGAATGCATTTCCCCAGAGCAGTCCAATGCATAGACCTAGCACCCAACGTTGCCAACTAAAAGGAAAGTAGAGGCAAAGAACTGCTGCGGGAATTCCGCCGGACAGAAGGGCGACGACAGCATTGTTTCGTTTCTTGCTGCGGCCGTGCCGAACCGCAAGTTCCTCGCATTCTATCGAGGTCGGCACTAGGCGATCCTTCCTCGCGAAGCACGCTCAAAAAACTCCGCGAAGCATGCTCAAGAACAGCTACTGGAGTTTGAAGAAGAAGGAAGGCTGAAGGTTGGCCTTACGAAAAGCAGAGACATACTGTATTCACGTCCGCGAAATTCCAGCAGGGGCGCGGGGTTTGATCAGTTAGGGCAAAGGTCGATCTCATCGTCCGACGGGTTTGCGCCGGACCACGGGTCTCAGTATCCGTCGGACCTTCTTGGGTGAAACTGACAGTCTGACGGCCACGCGCGGCATCTTGCGGCCTTCATGTTGCGACACTTTGGAAATCACGATTTCTGCGAATTCTTCACTAATCTGCTGGAAAGTCTTGTCGCGGGTCCGCCGCTGATTCTGGAGAGACATCGACAACGATGCTGCCGAGTTATGTATCGCCTCACGAGGAAAGCGTTCTATCCACAGGCGAATAAGCACGGCAAACATTTCTGCTCCGCTTCCAAACCAAACGGTACGGGCCCCGAGTGGTCGGCGGGTAAACTCCAGGCCCTTTCGAGATGACCATTAGTGCCAAGTGGAGCACCCGTTTACGCTGAATGCATCTCGGTTCGCTGTTCTTCCTACTTGTCGTGCATAGGGCGGCCTGTCAAGTGAAATTGACGACGTTTTGAATCCCAGTAACAGCGCCCAGCATCATTTGCAAATAAGTGTTCGGAGTGAAGGACCTCCCGCATGAAAAAGTTGGCAAAATTCACACCTATTGCGATTTCTTTGGTCATCGTTCTTGCGGTATTGCTGAGTACGGGATGCGCTAAAACGGAAGCGAAACCGCCTGCTCCGCAAGCTTTACCAGTAAAGGTGGAGACGGTGGACCTCTCGGCTGTGCCGCGCACAGATGAGTACGTAGCGACGGTGAAGTCTCGCCGCTCTGCGAGCATCCAGCCGCAGGTAGATGGCACGCTGACCAAAATTCTGGTGAAGTCCGGCGAACGTGTGCATGCCGGGCAGGTGCTGATGACAATCGATCCCCTGAAGCAGCAAGCGACGGTCGATCAGCAACGCAGCACAGAGCAACAAAAGAAGGCAGTCTTTGACTACAACAAGACAGAGGTCGAAAGGCAGAGAAGGTTGTATGAGGGTGGCGTGACCAGCAAGCAGGAGTACGACTATGCCGTGCAGGCTTTTGAAAACTCCAAGGCAGATTGGCAGTCCGCTAAAGCTGCTGTAGCCACGCAGGAACAGCAACTCGCGTACTACAACTTGAGGGCTCCTTTTGATGGGATTGTCGGGGATGTCCCGGTCCACATCGGAGACTACGTTTCTCCACAAACTCTACTCACCACAATAGATGAGAATGCTGAGCTCGAAGCTTACATCTATATTCCAACCGAGCGAGCGTCCGACATTCGCATGGGCCTGCCGGTGCAAGTCGTTACCAGTAGCGGCCAGCTGATTGAGAAGACAAAGATCGATTTTATTTCGCAGCAGGTTGATAATGCGCTCCAAGGTGTTCTGGTGAAAGCGCCGGTACACGCGCCTTTCGACCGATTTCGCAACTCGCAGTTGGTGAAGGCCCGCGTCGTGTGGAGTACCGCGCCCGCGCCTACCGTTCCCGTGCTTGCGGTAACGCGAATCGGGGGACAACCATTCGTCTATGTTGCGACCGCCAACGACAAAGGCACGGTTGCCAAACAGCGGGCCGTGGTACTAGGCGACACAATAGGAAACGACTACGCCGTCACGAGTGGTTTGAACGCTGGAGACAAAGTTATTGTTTCCGGGATTCAATTCCTGGTTGATGGCGTGCCGGTTCGACCAATCAGCTAGCCAACTCTAGAATCTTAGCTCTGCTCATGCAGGAATAAGGCAGGTTTCGCTTGGTAGATTTTTTCATTCGGCGGCCAATCTTCGCGACGGTTTGCGCTCTGCTGATTATTCTAGCGGGCGCGGTCTCAATTCCGACTCTGCCGATTTCGTTGTATCCGAACCTTGCGCCGCCCCAGGTCACGGTTACCAGCAACTACGTGGGCGCAAACGCGAACGTAGTCGAGTCCGCCGTCACCATCCCGCTCGAGCAACAAATCAACGGCGTCGAAGGCATGCACTACATGACCTCGACGAGCTCCAACGATGGGACTAGCACCATTAACGTTGTGTTTCGCACCGGTTACGATCTGAACACAGCGGCTGTCGATGTGCAGAACCGTGTCGCCGCTGCTCAAGGCCGCCTTCCCCAGGAGATCAAGAACACCGGCGTCACTATCACCAAGGCTAACCCGAATTTTGTATTTGCCGCAGGGTTCTTCTCTCCTGATAACAGTCTTTCTAACCAATACATCTCTAACTACCTCGACGTCTATGTGAAAGACGCGCTCAAGCGCATTCCCGGCGTTGGCGACGTCCGCATTTTCGGCGAACGCAAATATGCGATGCGGATCTGGCTCGATCCGACCAGACTTGCTGCTCGCCAACTCACCGCAGCGGATGTTGTGTCAGCGCTGCAGGAACAGAACGTCGAAATTCCCGCCGGGCAGCTAGGCCGTCCGCCTGCCGATCCAAAGCAGAATTTTCAGATCGCCTTGCGAGTCGTTGGGCGGCTTTCGGACCCAAAGGAATTCGAAAATATTGTTCTCAAGAACACGCCGAATGGGATCGTTCAGTTGAAAGATGTGGGTAGAGCGGAGATCGGCGCCGAAAGTTATGACACGAACCTCATGTATAGCGGTCATGAAGCGATCGGTATCGGCGTTCAGCAGCTCTCGAATGCGAACGCGTTAGACGTCGACAAGGCTGCTAAAGCCGAGCTTCAAGAATTGTCGAAATCATTCCCCCCGGGAATGAAATATGTGATCGCGTTCGATACTACGACTGTCGTGGGTGATTCGGTCAAGGAAGTGGTTACTACGCTTGAAGAAGCGATTCTCATTGTCATCATCGTAATCTTCCTCTTCCTGCTCGATTGGCGGGCGACCATAATTCCGGCGGTCACGATTCCTGTTTCGCTGGTCGGAACCTTTGCCTTCATTAAGATGTTCGGTTTTTCTATCAATTCACTGACGCTCTTCGGAATCACGCTGGCCACGGGCCTAGTCGTAGATGACGCGATCGTGGTCATAGAAAATGCACAGCGTCACATTGACGCCGAACATACAAACCCGCATATGGCCACGTCGGTTGCGATGGCTGAAGTCGCAAGCGCCGTCGTGGCAACTTCGTTGGTCTTAATTTCCGTATTCGTCCCGGTATCTTTCTTCCCAGGTACGACGGGAATCCTTTATCGTCAATTTTCGCTGACGATTGCCTTCTCGATCGCCATTTCACTTTTTAACGCGCTGACTTTGACTCCGGCTCTTGCAGCGCTATTGCTGCGCGGCGAGGAGCACAAATACTCGCTCTTCGCGTGGACGAGGATCGGCTGGTTGACAACAGCTTATGAGAAGTTCGTCCGCGGTGTTGAGACCGCAATTCGCGGAACGGCCACTGGTTACGGCAAAGCCATCTGCAGAGTATTGAATTTCCGTTACGTGATGATTGTGTTCTTCCTTGTGGGCTTGGCCGCGACCGCGTATATGTATCGCCACGTTCCAACCGGATTCGTTCCGCAGGAAGACCAGAATTACTTCATCGTTGTTATTCAATCCCCACCGGGTGCTTCGCTCTCCTACACGACCAACATTGCCCGGCAGGCGGAGCAGATTTTGCGCGCCGATTCTGATGTATTCGGCACTTTTGCCGTTCCCGGTTTTTCGCTCTCGGGCGGAAGTTCGCCAAACTACGGCCTGGTGTTTGCTCCGCTGAAGCCAATTGACGAACGTAAGGGGAAAGGTCACGCCGCTAGCGATATTGTTGCCCGCGTCTCTCCAAAATTGTTTGCCATTCCCGGCGCGATAGTCGTGGCATTCGAGCCGCCAGCGGTGAATGGAATCGGAAGCTTTGGCGGATTTCAATTCCAGCTGCAAGACCTGGGACGTAATACTCTGCAAGACTTGGACACCGTCGCCCACAAGATCGTTGCGGGTAGTCATAACCGACAAGATCTGACTGGACTCTTTACGAGCTTTACTGCAAACGATCCGCAGCAACTGGTCGAGATCGACCGTGAGAAGGCGAAAGCCATGGGCGTTCCAATCAACCAGGTTACCCAAGCGCTGGGAGTGTACATGGGATCCGAGTACGTTAACGATTTTGACTTCAACAATCGTTCGTATCGCGTATATGTGCAGGCCGACCAGCCATTCCGCATGAACGCCCGCGACTTGCGGCAATACTACGTGCGTTCAGATACCAACGGACTGGTGCCGCTGGGGAACATCGTCTCGCTCAAGGAAACGTCAGGTCCCCAGGTCATCAATCATTTCAATCTGTTCCGCTCTGCGGAAATCGATGGCGCTGCCGCACCGGGTTACAGCTCGAGCCAGGGACTACAGGCAATGGAAGAGCTCGCCAAGCAGAACATGTTGCAAGGTATGTCCTTCAGCTGGTCTGGTCTTGCGCTCGAAGAAGTGGAAGCCAGCGGCAAGGCGATCATCATATTCGCGCTCGGATTGCTAGTCGTCTATCTCACGCTTTCGGCGCAGTATGAAAGCTTCGTGCTGCCGTTCATTATTTTGTTGGCGGTGCCAATGGCCGTGCTGGGCGCGCTGCTATTTATCTCCGCGCGCGGATTTGTGGATGACGTTTACGTACAGATTGGGTTGGTCATGCTGATTGGCCTATCAGCGAAGAACTCAATTCTCATTGTCGAATTCGCCGAGCAGTTACTGGAACAGGGCCGTTCGATAGTCAATGCTGCGATCGAAGCTGCTGAATTGCGCTTGCGTCCGATTCTGATGACCTCCTTCGCGTTCATTCTCGGCGTACTGCCTCTATATTTCGCCTCGGGTGCCGGGAAGATTGGCCGGCATTCCGTTGGAACGGCAATCGTGGGCGGAATGCTGTTCTCCACAGTGTTGAACCTGTTCTTCATCCCGGTGCTGTACGTTATCGTAAAAACGATGTTGACTCGTTTCTCCAAAAGACAAGCGGCTGGTATCCGGCAGAGCGAGGAGCCGGAAGTTACCCGAGTTGCGTAAACAAATCTCTCAGTCTGGCTAGGATTCTTCGCGCATGTATCCTGAGGCGTCCATTGTTGCCACTGATCGCAGGCCCTCCTGGACCGAAAAGTGAACGTCAGTCTCAAGACTTTCGCCGGGTGCAAATATGCGGTGCCGTCCTGCTGCCTTCATTGCTTCAAAGTTCAGTGGATAGCCGGTGCATGGTTCGAGGACGGCGACGTTATAGTCACGCCAACCCCCATAGGTCCCAAAGAGCCAGCAGCAGGAAAATATCCTGGAGTCGAACTGGAGGCCACAGGCGAGGCCTGTCGAAGTGTTAGTGATCGCGCACCAGTTGCCCTGCATTTGAGTGCCATAAAAGAAATAAAGCTGGCGGGTCTGCTCAGGCGGGACACAACGCAGATCGATCTCTCCTCGGGGGGTTTGAACTATTGGCCAATCACTGATTTCGGCAGCTCCCTCAAGCGTTCCGGGAAACGCCGGCTCGAGTATGACTTTCATTTTTGGGAAATCAATGCGATGTTGCGGCGAAACCGCCATTGCCGGATGAAGCTTCCATAAAAATGGAAAGCACATTCGGCCTTGGTTGACGAAACGATGATGGAAGTCGATGCGGGAACAGTCGCGGAGTAACCGTATTGTCTTTTCTACTTCAATTGAACCGAGTGGTGTCGTATAACTCAGCCGCACGCCTACATGATCTGACTTTGAGAAAGTTGCCGCGGTCCATTCCCCTGTCCACAATTCGCCGTGATCGGGATAAGTTTTGCCATCGATGACCGCAACTTCGTCGTTTGGAAAGAGTTCGTCCCAACCCCCGCTCCAGACGTCGTCGTAAATGGAGTTAACTGGCAGCCGCGCAGGAGCAATGCCGGAATTATTCCAAAGCAGATCGGCACCCAGTGGCTTGTATGTAATCTGCCAAATCTTGGCACCCGCCTCCGGCAGAATCACCAGGCGAAGAAAACGGTTTTCGAGCACCACCGCTCGTAGTCCGTGATAACGGCAATCGCCATTTACGAGCAATTCCGGCATCATTTCCTTGATTCACTCATTCTTCTGCCGACACAGTGACCACTGCTTCTTCCGAGTGGTGTACATATTTCGGTTGCGATAGTTGTTTCTGTATTTCCACCCGCGCGTTGCCCCTGGCGACAAGTCCGCAGTCAAATCGGACATGCGAGAAGAAGGCTTTGCTTCGGCCACCCAGTCGGATTTCGCTCGTCGCCAGATCAGGGCGTTGAGACGCGATCCGCAATGCACCTACGGTCGAGTTTTCAACCCGCAACTCCGCATCCCCAGCCAACGCCAACCAATCCGCATACAAGTCTGAATCACGAACCGTAACTTTCGCGTGATCGTTGGCTGCGAGTTCGTCGATCAAGCTGTGGTCAAAAGTGAGATCGGCACTATCACTTGCATATACGTCCCACGTATCAACGTTCACATTCTTAAGGGTTATACGAAACGGACAATTCGATGTGCCCGGTGCAGGGAAGACAGCCGGATCAGCTTCCGTTCCGGTTTTTCCTTTTGCCAGGTGAAACGTCCCGCTGCATTCTGGGAAAATCGCTAACTGCACACGCGCCATTCGTTCCAGAGTGGCTTGACTTCCGCCGTGAACGTACACCAGGAATATCTTGGCGCGAACATCTGATAGTTTTGCCCTTGCCCCGGAACCAAGTTCCATCTCTTTATCGAAGGGTTTCTCGCTTGGAATGTCAGCGAAGTGCAGGTTATCCGCATCTCCGGTATGGGTGGAGAGGAAAACAAGGTTCAAGTGATTCGCGGTTACTTTGCTGGCTCTCGAAATCTCAAGTTCGAAGATATTGAGCCGACTGATCTGGGCATCAACATGATCGAGATGAATCTCAGAATTATGCGTATCGAATCCATCCACTTCCAGCGTGCCTTTCAAGCTCCAGATCGGGTGGGCGCCTCCTGAAACCCTCATGCTCGAACTGCGAATGATCAAATGGGTGGGGCCTTCACAAACCAGATTGCTTGTTCCGTTCGCCGCGCCCGTGGGATCGGAAACCATAAGTTCGACGTTGTCGAGTTCAAGCGTCGCGCCAGCGGCGACCCGAACCGGCGCTTCCAATTGCAGCTTGAGGTTGCGTAAGATCACATGTCCGGTCACGTTCAGGAGAGCACTTTGCTGGAACTCGCCGGGACCAGACACGACGGCGCCATCATGTAGCGCGGGGAGCGGACGGGCCGCATACGCGGGAACCGCAAGCAACAAGCTCGAAATCAGCACAATTAAAGTCATCAATCCAAGTTCGTCGCCGCAAGCATAATGGATGGCAAGTCGGCAGAGGAGTTGAATATTGGACATTCCTTTAGGAATTTGGCCCTTCAGCACGGCAAAGCGATTTTGGTTGGGGTATGCTCAAAACTTGTGGTACGGGTGCATCCAGCGCGGCAGTTGGGTCTTTCTTTGGCCGCCCTCCTTCTCCTGTGTGCATCCGGATGGCCGCAGAACAGCGGTTCGGGAGCTTCGCGGGCCGACTTCGATGGTCTGTTGCAACGTGGCTTCGCGTTCCACAAGCAAAGCGCCTACGCTGAAGCTATTCCGCTACTCCAGCGCGCCTATCGGTTGCAACCGAAAAATTACTTCGTCAATCTTCTGCTTGGGATTGATCTGCTGCGAACAGGGAAGGCGCCCGATGCTGTCACATTCCTGAAAGCATCGGCCAGAATTCGTCCAGGCGAAGAGTTTCCTTACGAATATCTCGGAGAGGCTGAGGCGAGTCTCGGACACTTTTCGCAGGCTGCCAAAGCTTACATCTCGGCTGCCCATGTCGCGCCGGACTCGCCGCAATCTGCGGTCGCCCTCGCAGATTTCAGCGTGGACCGCTTCGCGCAGATTGCATCCATCCTTCGCAGTTCAACCAAAGGACTCGCCGCTGAGTATCGCTTGCAAGCTGTGTCTTCTGCGGATGGGAACTCTGCAAAACTCGATCTGCTTGCTCACGCCGCCGAACTGGACGGCGATGCCCCGGGTATATGGAGCGAGCTTGCATTTGCGCAATTTACGGCCAATGGCATCGCCAGTGCCCGTCAGTCCGTCAATCGTGCGATCGAGAAGGATGCGAATGATCTTCGTGCCTGGGAAGTTCAGGTTCTGATTGCCGCAAGCGACAATCATGCGCAATATGTGATTGATCGGCTGAAGCAAATTGGCGACCGGTCGCCGTCTGCCTTAATTCGGATCTTTCGCGACTGGCCGAAGACGTTGCACATTCCGGATCCGTCTGTGGCGAATGGAATGGCGACAAAGTTCCTCGGATGTCTGCAACACACAGGTTGTACTCCCGCCGACCTTTCGACGCTCGCAGTCCGTAAACACACCTCGGCGACAACCGAGCAACTCTACCGTGAACAACGTTGGGAACTCGTAGCTGCTCAATCGTCTACGCCCGGCTCAAATCACCTGGCGTTCTATCGTGGAGTCGCTCTTGCCCGTCTGGATCGTTGTCAGGAGGCCATCCCGCTTCTCGAAGAAAGCTTCACGCCAGCGCTCTCGAGCGATGCAGGATATTGGCTCTCAGTCTGCTACGCTCGCGAAACCGCAAACGTGGCGGAGAGGGTGCACAGGGCTACTCACGACGACGCGGCTTTCCACATGATTCGCGGCGATGTGCTGCTTCGGCTGCAAGGAAAGGCACGCAGTGCAATTCAGGAATATCAGGTGGCGTTGGAAAACCGCAAAGATGATCCATCTCTCTGGGCGCGGCTTGCCGAGTCGCAGCTTGGCGCAGATGAGATGGATCTAGCGAAGGAGTCTGCCGAAAAAGCTTTGAATATCCAGGCGAAATGCCTTCCTGCAAAGCGTGTACTGGCGAAAGTTGCCATGCAGGAGCGCGACTACGCCGTCGCCTTGCCGTATTTGCGGGAGTTGGTGGCTAATGATCCTCGCGATGTCTCCGCTCGAATCGAACTGGGAACTGCTTGTGCCCAGACCGGCTGCCTCGAAGAAGCGCTAGCGAACCTGGATCCAGCGCTACAACAAGGATATCCAGACGAAAAGGGAAGCCTGCACTACCTGCTCGGAACCGTTCTCAAGCGCCTCGGCAAAGCTACTGAAGCTCAGGAAGCGTTCCAAACTGCGCAAGAATTGTCTGACCGGTTCCAGCAAGGTTCTCGCAGCACACAATAATGGGCCAACGAAGCTCCTCACTCACACGGCGCGATTTTGCCAAGCTGTTTGGCGCGGCAGCAGGTCTCACGCATCCAGTCTTGCGGACCATGGGCGCTCAACTCCCGTCATCAGCGGGCACCGGACCAATTCATCTGCACAATATCGCTCCCGCGTGCGGACTCGATTTCGTACTTCGCAATGACGCAACCGGGCGGAAGTACCAGGTGGAAACCGTTCTCGGCGGACTGGGCGTGATCGATTTTGATAACGACGGATGGCCCGACCTCTACTGTGTGAACGGCGCCTCGCTCCCTTCTCTGAAGAAAAGTGAGACTCGCTTTTACAACCGGCTCTACCGGAATAACCGCAACGGCACCTTCACGGACGTGACAGAAAAGGCCGGAGTCCGTGGTCGCGGTTACGACATGGGTGTGGCAATCGGCGACTACAACAACGACGGATTAGAAGACCTCTACGTCGTCGGCGTTCACGGGAACACTCTTTATCGAAATAACGGCGATGGCACGTTCACAGATATCACTGAAGCTGCCGGCGTCAGTGCAGTGGTTCCAAATGGAAGAGAACTATGGTCGGTCTCGGCCGCATGGTTCGATTTCGATAACGACGGCCACCTGGATCTGATTGTCTCGAATTATTGCGACTGGAGCGCTGGCACCGACCCGATTTGCGGAGGTCTGAATAATGCCAGCAGAAGTTATTGCCATCCTGACATGTACCGCGCTGAACCTGTGCTGCTGTATCACAACAATGGCGATGGAACCTTCACTGAAGTCTCACGGGAAGCGGGGCTGGGGAAAGTGCTTGGTAAGGGAATGGGAATTGCAATCGCGGATTTCGACAGGGACGGACTCCCCGACATTTTCATCGCCAACGACAACGACCGTAATCTTTTGCTGCGCAATCGAGGCAGTGGAAAATTTCAGGAAGCCGGTATGGCAACCGGCGTTGCTTACAACGGCGACGGACGCCAGATTTCCGGAATGGGCGCCGATTTCCGGGACTTCGATGGAGACGGGCTGCCGGATATTGTGATGACCGGATTGCGCGGCGAGACATTTGAGCTATTTCGCAATCATGGTGATGGTACCTTCGAAGATGCCAGCGCATCGAGCGGCCTGCTGACTTTGAGCCGACCCTGGAATGGCTGGGGCTGTGGCTTGGTCGACTTGGATAACGATGGCTGGCTCGACCTTTTCATCGCCAATGGCGGACTTGATACGAACGAGCCCCAGCCCAATCGCGTTTTTAGAAATGAACGCGGAAAATTCACCGATGTGTCTGCCGACGCCGGGCCTGATTTTTCCCGTGCTTGCCTCCATCGAGGCTGCGCATTCGCGGATTTCGATAATGATGGTCGCATCGACATCGCAGTTACCGCCATCAATGAGCCAATGGAACTCTGGATGAACCGCACTCCCGCACAGCACTGGCTCACTCTGAAGTTGCACGGGACCAGGAGCAATCGTTCCGCTATCGGCGCTCGGGTCGTGTGTCGCGGGAAACGAACCCAGGTTGCGACGGTCTCGAACAGTGTGGGATACGCATCTGCAAGCGATCTGCGCGTCCACTTTGGTCTGGGTGAAGATCGAAGCGTAGCGCTTGAGATCCATTGGCCATCAGGTACACGCCAAGAACTGAAAGATGTCGAAGCGGACCAGATTTTGCAAATCACGGAACCAGGTTCTCCGGCTGACAAGCGCCCC
>DATBIE010000077.1:0-3984 GCA_036557105.1 Terriglobales bacterium | reverse complement strand
GACGCTCTCCGCGATCACAAGATTAGCGGCGCAGCTCTCGATGTATTTGACCAGGAGCCGCTTCCGCCAGAGTCGCCCTTGTGGGATTTCGAAGACCTCTTGATCACCCCCCACACTGCAGGCATGGCAGAAAAACTTTGGGAGCGCCAGTACGCACTCTTCTCCGAAAACATCCGGCGGTATTTGTCCGGACAGCCTCTTCTGGCGATTGTCGACAAGAAGGCTGGCTACTGACCGGCGTAATACCCCTCATCTAGCCGCCTGCGTGCTAGACTCCGAGTTAAAGACGGATGCGCATTCTCACCCGATACATTCTTCGCGAAGTCACCACTCACGCGTTGATCGGTGTCGCGATCTTCACCTTCGTGATCTACACGAAGGAGCTCGGGCAGATTCTCGAATTGGTTGTGCGCAACAGCGCTCCCCTGCCGAGCGCGATCCAGCTGTTCCTGCTCATCATTCCGGAAGCGCTGACCATCACCTTGCCCGCCGGCGTTCTCATCGGCGTTCTGATCGGTCTAAGTCGTCTGGCCGCCGATAGCGAAATCACGGCCATGCGGGCCAGCGGCATTGGCATTCCAACTTTTCTGCGCATCCTTTCCATCTTCTTTTTTGCTGCATGGCTGTTGGCGCTGGGGAACAGCCTTTATCTGGCTCCAAGGTCACAACAAGCGCTCGCCCATTTACAAGAGAAGCTCAAAGGTTCGCAGGTTTCTTTTGAAGTGCAGCCCCGCGTCTTTTACGAAGGCTTTCCGAAGATGGTGTTGTATGTTCACGATGTCAAGAATGCAGAAGGCGCGGCCATCTGGAAGGGCGTCTTTCTCGCAGATATCAGCGATCCTTCAGCACCCAAGGTGACTGTCGCGGAAAAAGGCATTCTCGTAAGCGAGGGTAAAAATACCCTGCATTTACATCTGGTAAACGGAGCATCGCACGAGACTGATCCGCAAGAACCCGGTAAGTACCAGATTTCGACCTTCGCCGAAACTGATCTTCCAATCACTTTGCCCGGCTCGGCAGCCGCGAAAGACCAGCCCCCAGCTTCGATTTCAGCAGTGCCGACATTTGCTTTGCCTCAGCTGGCACGCACCAGGCACAACCCCACATTGGCCCGCTGGTACTGGATTGAATTTTTTCGCCGGCTTGCTCTTCCGACTTCATGCATCGTTCTTGCGCTCGTAGGATTCCCTCTCGGCCTGTCAGCCAAGAAGGGCGGGAAGTCCGCCGGATTCGTGCTGACTATCGTGCTTGTCTTTGCCTACTACTTTCTCTCTTTGTTCGGTGTTTCACTTGCAAAACAGGGCAAAGCGCCACCCGTAGTGGGTGTCTGGCTTGCAAACGTTGTCTTCCTCGGTTGCGGCGCATTTTTGCTGTGGCGCTCCGAGCGGCGGCCGGTTGAGATCGCCCTCCTGAAAGGCGGGTGGTCATCGTTGAAGACGCGGTTTCAACGCGGAGGCCTTTTGCTGCCAAGCGCTACATCTGAGAATGCGTTCGAGCGGGCAGCATCCCGCAAGCGAGTCTTCAGTGCAAGCTTCCCCATGCTTCTGGACGACTATCTTCTGCGCGATTTCGTGATCAATTTTGTGCTGATCGTCGGCGCTCTGGTCGGTCTGTCATTGATCTTTACGGTCTTCGAACTGCTCGGCGATATTTTGCGCAATCAGATTTCGCCCTGGACAGTGGGCGAATATCTGCTCAACGTCACTCCGTACTTTCTTTACAACATCGCGCAGTATGGCGTTCTGCTCACCGTGCTTATCACTCTCGGACTGATGCAGCGTTATAACGAACTCACCGCGCTGAAAGCTACTGGCGTGAGCATCTATCGCATTATTGTGCCAGTATTGCTGGCCGGCGCCTTGGTTGCGGGAGGACTGTTTCTTGCTGACCAGTTCTACCTTCCCCATGCCAACAAGCGCCAGGATGCTCTGTTAAATCAGATCAAAGGTCGTCCGCCTCAAACTTATCTGAACCCCTACCGCAAGTGGATCTTCGGCCAGCATTCCACCATTTATTACTATCAGTTCTTTGACTCCGACAGGAACCAGTTCGGAAATCTGACCGTTTTCCAATTCAATCCGGCCACCTTCCAGTTGGTGCGACGAATTTACGCCGATCAGGCGCACTGGGCCGACAATTTGAATCGTTGGGTCTGCGAGCAGGGGTGGGAGCGGTCCTTCCAGGCCTCTGCCATTCAGGACTATCATCCTTACGAAGTTTCGACCTTTGCCGCCATTTCAGAGCCGCCGGCTTATTTCAAGAAGGAAGTAAAACAATCTCTGGAGATGAATTACGAGCAGCTCAGCCGATACATACGCGAGCTGCAGCAGGGCGGATTTGAAGTCGTCAAGCTCAAAGTCCAGCTATACAAAAAAATCGCCTTCCCCATCATCACCTTCGTTATGGGCGTTCTGGCGATTCCCTTCGCGCTTACCGCAGGTAGACGCGGGGCAATGGCCGGCGTCGCCACGGCAATCGGCATCGCGGTCTTCTATACCGTCATTTCAGGATTGTTCGAGGCCATGGGCAATATCAGCCAGCTTCCGCCTACCCTCGCGGCATGGTCTCCCGACATCATCTTCGGACTACTCGGCGGATATATGATTCTTAAAGTGCCAACGTGAGGACGGGCACTCTTAGAGGACATATCGCGAAAACACTGCCAGCCCGGTATTACACCTCTCGCGAAATTTTCCGGGAGGAGATGGAGCGGTTCTACTTCGCATCCTGGATTTGCGCCGGACGTGCAAATCAGATTCCACGCAGCGGCGATTACTTCGTCCGCGAGGTTGCCGGTGAAAGCATCATCGCCACTCGCGATCGCGAGCAAAATATCCGCGCCTTTTACAACGTATGCCGCCATCGGGGTACTCGTCTCGTTACAGAAAAAGAGGGGAATTTCTCCGGGCGAATTCAGTGCGGATATCACGGATGGACATACGGTCTTGATGGACGGCTCATCGGCGCCCCGCACATGGACGACGCCAACGGATTCTGTCGCCAGGAATATCCGTTGCACAAAGTACACGCAGCCGAGTGGGACGGAAACCTCTTCATTAATCTCGATCCTGATGCCGAGACGCTCGAAATACAACTCGCCGATCTTCCACAGAAATTCGCTCCCTGGCGCATGCAGGAACTGCAGCTACACAAGCGCCTTGTTTACGACGTGAAAGCCAACTGGAAGCTCATCATGTTGAACTACAACGAGTGCCTGCATTGCCCCGTGCTGCACCCCGCGCTCAATCGCCTCACGAACTATTTGGGTGCCGATAATGAGCTCCCGCAGCCGAACTACATCGGAGGCGCGATGGGCTTCCGTGACGGCGCAGAAACCATGAGCATGGATGGCAAACGGCGTCGTGACTACCTTCCGGGATTAAATGAAGAAGAGCGCCGCAAAGTCTGCTATTACGCAATCTTTCCCAATTTCCTGCTCAGCCTGCACCCCGATTACATGATGACGGCCACCCTTTGGCCTGTCGCCTGCGACCGCACTGAAATCATTGCCGAGTGGCACTTTCATCCCGCTGAGATGAGCAAGCCGAATTTTGAATCTGCGGATGCAATCGAATTCTGGGATCTCACAAATCGGGAAGACTGGAAGATATGCGAGCTTTCTCAGGCCGGCATAAAGTCGCGGGCATATCAGCCTGGTCCTTACTCAGAGCGCGAGGCCCTGCTACACGCATTTGATGAAATGATATTGAGACGCGAGCGCGAAGCAAAAGAACGTGACCGCTCTCTTACTGCGCCCGCGCCGTATTGAGATCGGCAGCCGAACGCAGTGGCACTGGACGATATCCATTGCGTGTCCGGATATGATATTTTCTTTCCTTCTCCGGAATCAGCCTCACCTTGATCGCGCGCCAGCCGCGATTCGGATTCGTCTTGGGGTAATAACTTAGCGAATACAGATGGGCCAGATCATCGCGAATGGAAGAGAACGCTTGCTTCTGTTCCCGCCAGTTCTTTGCGAAATAA
>DATBIE010000076.1:0-15290 GCA_036557105.1 Terriglobales bacterium | reverse complement strand
TCCACCAGCCGTGATTGTGCTGGTCGCACAATCATTAAATTCTGAATAGGCAACCGCAGTGCCGGCGTTATTGGAGCTGTCGAAATCCGGAGTAGTTGCCGAGGCGGCTGCACTGAGGGGATAACCACCGGGCGCGCTGGGCGTAGCGGTGATCGCAACCGTCACGCTCGCGCCTGACGCAATGGACGCCCACGTACAATTCCCGCCCACGCACGAACCCCCGCCGCTGGGAACCGCCGAGATCAAACTCAGTCCAGGCGCCAGCGTATTCGTGAGGCTCACGCTTGTGGCTGTGCTTGACCCATTGTTCGTAACCGTTGTGGTGTAGCTCACATTGGCGGGGAACAACGTCGAAGATCCAGTTACGCCTACACTTAAATCGGCTTGCAAAGGTTGTACAGAGACCGCTGAAACAGACCAGTCGACGTTACCGCTTAAATTTTCGGACATGGGTACGCTAGGGGCGCCAGCTCGCGTGGACCCGAACCCGTAGACATCTCTGGTTCCGCCGCCAGTGGAGAGCGCCCATCGTTGGGTCTGCGCGGGAGACGTGACCGCGGCGGTTGCGCTGGATGGGATTGCCAGCACGTCCAGTACGTAGTCATTGGTTCCGCTGGCTACATTTACGAAAGCATTGGCGCTCGCATTCCCATTGCTCGCATTCGATGCAAAGGTACGGATAGGATCTGTGGGATCGGCGCCTGTGAAGGTTATTGCTCCACCGACCGTGCCAATAACCGTTCCGCCGCCAGTGATGGCCTCCGTGACGACAATGTTGTGGGTCCCGCTCGCCGGGTTCATCAAATACCAGATTTCGGTTCGTTCATTGGCAGTGGTGTCATCATTCTGAAATCCGGCGCGAGTGAGCGGCGTTCCGTTGTAGGTGACTCCGCTTACGGTCGTCGTTGCCCTGGCAGTGACATCCATTGACACGCCGACGACCAGGACGACGTTTGTTCCAGCCGCGGTTGTCGTGTGCGCGAAAGTTAGGGTGTTGTTTGCCCTGGTCAGCTGGTCCTGTGCGCTCGTAGTGGAGTCAATTGCAACCTGAGCCTCTGCGCGCTTTGGAGAGAGAACGCAGAAGGCGAGCACTGCTGCGGCAACTAAACCGACAAGAAGTTGCCCCTGCGCACCCGGAACGCAGGAAAAACTGCAGAACCTTCGCTGTAGGGTTATGGGTCTTGCAGGCTTGTGTTGCCGCGCAGTCTTTGCTCCGCGCATGGTCTCTCCTATGTCCACGCCGGTCTCCTTTTGACTGCGCTCAAATATCGGGATGCATCGCGCAGCTACGATCCAATGGTTTGGCAGTTTCCTACTGCATTGCAGGTCCCGCCAACCGGCCCCGCTGCGGTCATGTTTTTGCAATGGCCGAGCACAGCTTCTTCTGGGCGAAGGCTGATCCGCGTCAGCACGGGAGGCTCGTACTTCTTTTTGGCTCCAATCGGCTCTTCGTCAGACATAGATTCCTTCCTCCTCAAATCCTCGACGTTCGGGGGAGCGAGCTGTGCAAGTAGATTGCGGGAGTGGCGGATGAGGGCTCAGCCACCGGAATATGCGGTCCGAAGATATAGCGCGAAGTCGCGCGATGCTTCTTGTCAGAGTGCTTGCGTACACTCATCCCCCTCGCAAGAGATTGCGCACTGTCTCAATTTGAACTATTGCGTCTCAATTTAGCAGGGGAAACGCCCGTTTCTTATTGGCTACGTAGGTACGCAAGTAATCGACATTTAGACGGATTGAACATGAAAGCAGCGACCAAAAGACGAAAGAATGTTGCCAGGGAGAATAGTGTCAGTTCAAGGCGGCTGAACGGTGAATAACCGCGCCATCGAAAGAATGCGCGATAGAGGTCACCCCGTTACGCGGATGCGTTGCGAATGATCCCGTGTAGAGTTGAAATGGTGCCCAGTAGAACGGATTCCCATACGTTCCCTCGTGCAACAACGAGAGCTTCGCAGAGCGCAAGGCCTCATCCGGCGTTTGCCCCTTGTCCAATTCTTCGTAGAATCGTTCCATTAACTGTTCGGCGGGCGTGTCAGTGACGTCCCACAAGGCGGCAATCACGTTGTGAGCGCCGGCTCTGAGAAATGCCCATGCCAGCCCAACCAATCCTTCCCCTGAATACGAGCGTTCGCCGGCGCTGTAACACGCCGAGATGGTCACCAGGTCGGCATTCAACGGACGCTGAACGATGTCGCGTGCATACAGCTTGAACGAACCGCCGGGCGATCCCGACAGCAGAATCGCTGAGTCCAGCGGACTTAGGCGGTTTGCTGTGCCATGCGCGACAAAGTGAATATAAGAGAATTGCTCAGGATTGCTGGCGAGGTACGCTGCTGGCGTAGCCTGTGCGCCACGATAGATCTGCTCTTGTGCCGGCGCAAAATGCTTTTCGACTGTTGCCATTTGCTCTGCGGCCTTCGGCAACGTAGGGTAATCTTTGCTGGGCACGATGCTCTCGCCAACGAGCAACAGCTTGCGCGAGCGTCGCTTCTCGATTCCGAACGACGCAGCCAGCACTCGCAGTGAGCTGGCGTTCACGACGTCGGCATCTTCGATCCAGTAGTGTGGTTTGGGCTGGGCAACGATCAGAGTTTCGAAATTCAAGTTGTTCAAACTGCCATCAGGAATAATGAAGACTTTTCCCCCTCTGGCCAGCAGATCTTTCGCCGGTGAAACCAGCATTTCGTAGAGAGCGCGTCCATCCGGGTTGGAGTATTCGGCGGAAATTTGTGGTCCGATGAGACTTTGCCGATAGCGCTCAGCAACAGAGTTGATCTCTGATCGCCGAGGCAACGAAAATAACTGCGTCTTCTTTTCACTGATCGCCCAGAGATAAGACTGCTTTTCTCCGAGCCAGTAAAAAAGAATTGTTCCATTTGCGCGAGCCGCAATATTTTTCAGATTAAATGCCGGAGCCGTCAATGAGACAGGTTTCAAGCGCGCGTCGCCAGTCTTAGGCAGAAGTTCCAAACCTTCGGCAAGTGTTCTCGCCCGGCTGTAATCCGCCCAGCGCAGGGCCTCGTCTGAGTGGTGGTGCTCTACGAGAAATGAGACGTAATCGTCGTATATCCCTTCGGCATTGGTAAGGAACGACAGCTGAAAGTCTTCATGCCGCACGTCGGCACGAGCCGCCTCAAAAGTCGAGAGCGCAACGCGATACTCGCGGTCTGCTGCAGGGAACTGCTTCTGTGTTTCATAAAGTTGGGCCAGTGAGTGCTCGGCCTCCCACTTCAAAAATACTGGACTGGCCTGATCGTCTTTTACCTCTTCAAACTTCGATTGAGCTTCGCGGTACCCTCTGCGCTGCGCAGCGATCTGGCCCTGAACCAGGAGGGGATAAAGCTCATCGGCATGGTTGTGCGTTTCGCGGGCTATTTCAAGCGCATCATCCGCGTCTTGAGCGGCCTTATCAAATTCGCCCGTTTGGAAATCGAGTCTCGCGAGTACCCGCCTGATGTTGTAAACGTCGTCTTTGCTGTTTACCTGCTTTTCCAGATTCAAACCACGCTGAAAGGACTGTTGCGCAAGTGAGAAATTGCTGGTGTCCATATACACATACCCTGCATCCGTCAGCCATGATGCTTCGTCGCTCAGGTCCCCGAGCCGTGCTGCGTGTTTTTCGGCTTGGAGGAACAAGTCCAAAGCGCGCGTTTTGTCGCCGAGTCGGTAGTAGGCCCAACCGAGATTTCCGAGCGCGTTCTGCGATAAATCTTCCGCTTGAAGTCCACTGGATATCCGGTATGCCGCATTGGACCAGTCGGCGGCTTCATCGAAGTGTCCGTCCAGGAGTGCCACGGCGCCTAGATTCAAGAGCGCGGTTGCTTCCAGCAACTGATCGCCGTGGGATCGAGCAAAGACCATACTGTCCGTAAACGCGCGTCGCGCCTTCGCCAGGTCGCGTCGCTCCGTAGCCAGGACGCCCTCTGCGCGGCTAACGCCCCCACAGGCGCGATCCAGAGATTCCATGCAAAGTTGACGGGCTTCTCCCAAATATCGTTCGGCATCGGAATAGGAGCCAAGGCGTGCCTTGGCAGCACCGAGGAGCCCTAATACCTGGATCTTCGTGGAGCGGTCGGGCGGAGAAGCCTGCAGCAAGTTCACGACGTCCAGATACATTCCTCGCCACAGCATCGATTCTGCTTCGAGGATTTTGAATTTCCATGCCCATTCAGGATTCGAACTCTTAAATCGGCGATACCCCTCTTCTGCTGCCGTCTGGCTTGCAACGAGATCTCCGTGGACGAATGTTGTCCTCGCGCGTTCATATGCGATGCTCGCATCTTCAGGCCGATGACAACTTGAGCAGACAGCCACGAGAATACAAAACAGGGCAAGCCTTTGCACCCATGCGTTGCGCTGTGCAGGCAGCTTTGGTGGGAAGAACATTGATTGGGAGTCGTAAGTAGTTTAATACTCCCGTGGAACGCAGCAGATTGCAGCTAGTCAAGTTCCCAGTCGATTGGTATGCGTGAACGCTCTTTGGGCTTACTTCCTGGCTGATTGTTGGCGCTGCAACGCAGATTTGGCCTACTACGGCTTAGTGCGACCATTCGACATGGCAACGACGCCTGAAACGGTTCCGTGTCCGACGCATCCCAGATTCATATTCAAGCTCGTCAACTCGAAATAAGGATTCGGGCGAGTTGAGTCCTCGTACATTCTCTCCCCCACCACGACTTCCCCCAGTGCCACAGTTCCGAACTCGGGTATGACTACAATGTTGCCGAACGATCTGACTCCGGGGATTGGAATTTCGCCGATACTTTGAACGACCGAGCATACAAGCTTGGGATCTTTAGAGCGGGAGTCGCTTTTGCCCGCCGTACGGATGAGCGAGTCAACTCCGGCGAGGCTTTCATCGTAGCGGGCCTTCACTTCTTTGGGAAGGCCTTGGGCTTTAACGATCTTTTCGTTTTGACCTCTCACCGATTTTAGAAAGTTTGTGTCGTCGAAATATGACCTTCCGTCTTCCGGCCTCGCTCCGCAAATTCCAAGATTAATTTCCAGCTTTACCTTGAACCCGCTGACGCGGAAATTATTGAACTGAGTCCCCAGAAAGGTTACGTGCGGGACATGGCCATTTTCATACGGATGGTCGGTCGAAACCTGCGCAACCAGACGATCGGCAGTGATCACTTCGAACACGTTCAAACCTTCCACGACCGAAGTCGAAATCGTAATCCAGCCGTTGTGCTTCAGGCTTCGGCTGCCGGAAATCCGCGTGTGGGCTTTCCTGAATAACACCAGGCCCTGAATGCTGACGTCTTCAACTACGCGCTGGAAGTGACCGCCTTTGAGGTCCTCCAAAGCAAGTTTCGCCTGATGCTCAATCTCCTGCTCGACTGGGCGCTGCAGCCGGCCACTCAGCGCATGCGCTTCGGCGTGGTAAGTGTGTGTAGGTGTGATCGTTTCAGTCGTCGGCGGCATGGCGCAACTCCTTCGTTCTCTTATTTCGAACGTTGCAAATCAAATGACGTACTGCCCACTTCCTTGTTTTCCCCGGCCCCGTTCTCGCCGCGCACGACTAGTTTGTAGCTGCCGGCTTCTCGATGCGCTGCAGGGACGACAACCGGCCACTGGTCCTGGCCCGCGGCGACTGGAATGGCGAACGTTGATTCCAGCTTTCCATTGGGATTGTACAAGTCTGCCGCGTAGCGCGTGTATGTTCCGTCAGGCGGAATTCTCACGAACAGCAGAAAGCCCTTTCCTTCCGGCGCGCTGATCGTTGGCTGCTCGCCACCCCATGTACCCACAGCCACAGAAGCCCAGGGCAACACATGTGGCTTGAGCGCGGCCCGCATTCCGGGATAAACCACCAGGTTCTGATACCCGATCACCGCGATCAGAACTGCCAATAGAGGCGCGGCGAACGCCGGGCGCAGCCACGTCCGCCATCCGCCGCCTGCGGCCTGAGAAACAAGAACATTTGGGCGCACGGCGTCCGGCGCTTCCGCTAGTACGTCTTTGGCGTAGCTTAAAAATTCAGACTCTGTGCGAATGTCTTCCGCGCATTGGGCACAACCGAAGAAGTGTTCTTCAAATTGTTCGCGCAGCTCCGGATCGAGCTCCCGGAGCAAATATTTCTCCGTCATCTTTTCTCGAACCGCGGTCTCATGGTCCATCGTCAGTGTCCTCGCGTCTTCCGCTCCAACGGTTATAGCAGATCAGTCCCCCTCGCCAGCAGTGAGCCAACTCTGTCGGATCGCTGTGTGGGAACGTCTGTGTCTGGCACTTGCGACCGGACAAAACGCCTACCTCAGAATCCCCTTAAATCTGCCTCGTATGGATAGTGGTGGAAAGGGCGAGATCGTTTCAACTGTGGCTTAAGGCTTTGAATCGAGTAGATTACAGACCTATAGATAAGCGGAGTATCTATCTTGGCGGAAAAGTAGGTCCCCTCAGCGCTGAAGCCCCTCAGAATGCCCGCACGTAAGGATTACGCGGGCGAGACTACTTGCCGCTCTTCGCTGTGAAGTGCTTGGGTTGCCATGTCGCTCGTTTGGCTAACAGCAAACTTGCCTCGGCCGCTGGCACCGGACGAGAGAAATAAAATCCCTGCCCGTACTTGCAGTGCAATTTTTTGAGCAGCGCGACCTGTTCGAGCGTTTCCACGCCCTCCGCTACCACTTCCAGGTGAAGGTTCGATGCCATCGGAAGGATCGTGCGTGCGATCTCTGTGCCGTCCTTGCTGTTGTCTCCCTCGCCGATTCCGCTGATGAAAGAGCGGTCGATTTTCAGAGTGTCTAACGGGAAGCGGTGCAGATAGCTCAACGAGGAATATCCGGTCCCGAAGTCATCAATTGCCAGGCTGATTCCAAGCGCCTTGATTTGCTCGAGCATTGTGACCGCGCCCGATGGGTCGCCCATGACTGTGCTCTCGGTCAGTTCGAGCCTGAGCGCCGACGCCGGAAGGCTGAGTTCCTTTAGCAATTTTCCGATATCGGTCACTAAATTCGGTTGCAGAAACTGCTTTGGCGAGAGATTAACGCTCATGGTGAGCTCGGAGTACGCGTCGAATTCCGCCCTCCATTCACTCATCTGGCGGCATGCTTCACGCAAGTTCCACCAGCCGAGTTCGCGGATCAGTCCCGTTTCCTCGGCGACGCCGATGAAATGCTCCGGCGCCAACTGCCCCCGCGTGGGATGCTGCCAGCGAAGCAGAGACTCAAAGCCAACGATTTCTCCCGTCCCCAGTGAAACGATCGGCTGATAGTAGTTGGTGAACTCGCCGCGCTCGATTGCACGGTGCAGGTCCATCTCGAGTTGCAGACGCGCCATCACGCTCGCCCGCATGTTGGCGTCGAATACTTCGTATCGGGCCTTACCTAATGATTTGGCCCTGTACATCGCGGTATCTGCGTCTCGCAGGATTTCGTCGGGCAGATCGTAATTCGCCGCGTTGCTCAATGCGATTCCCACACTCGCCGACGTGAACACTTCTTTGCCGTTTAGCACGAACGGTGCATTGATGGCCTTCATCAGGCGTTCTGCTGCCTGCTTGGCATCGCCGGGGTTTTTCAGATCGTCGAGTAGGATCGTGAACTCGTCGCCGCCAAGCCGCGCGACGATAAAACCCTGGCCGACACGCGCTACGATGTCGGTGGCGCGCAGACATTTTTCCAGGCGACTTGCCACTCCAATGAGTAGTTGATCTCCCACCAGGTGCCCAAGGCTGTCGTTGATCATCTTGAAGCCATCGAGATCAAGGAACAGCACGGCGAAGAAATAGTCCTTTCGCCGCTTCGAGAGCTTGAGCAAACGTGTAAGGCGATCGGTGAACAGCAAGCGGTTCGGAAGTCCCGTCAGCGGGTCGGAAATTTTGCCTTCGGTGATATCGGTCTGCCACCCAGCCATGCGCATGGCTTTTCCAGAATTGTCGTGGACTGCCAGCCCGCGGCTAAGTATCCAGCGAAAACTGCCGTCTTTGTGCAAGATCCGGTGCTCGCTCTCAAACTGAGGCGTCAGGCCTTTCTGATGGGCGGCGATCTCCTGCTTCACGCGTTCGCGGTCGGCGTCGTGGATGCGATCAAACCACTCTTGCGGCTTGTCGCCGATTTCGTGATCGAGGAATCCGAGCATTGCTTTCCACCGTGGCGAGAAATAAATCGTATTTGCCGCCAGGTTCCAGTCCCAAAGACCGTCGTTTGCCCCGCGGGCAGCCAGAGCATAGCGTTCTTCACTCTCGCGCAAGGCCTCCTGTGCGCGCTTGTGTGAAAGCTGAGTACCAATGCGGGCCAATGTCACAGCAAAATCGATCGGCTTGGTGACATAGTCGTTTGCGCCCAGGTCGAGCGCCCGCACCACGTCTTCGCTCTGGTTCTTGGCCGTGACCATGATGATCGGTAGTTCAATGGGCGAGTAAACTTCGCGCAATGATTTGAGCGCATCGAGCCCGCTGATCTCAGGCATTTCGATATCGAGCAGAACGAGGTCGACTTTCTCGTTCTTCACCCGTTGCAACAGGTCCTTGGCGCCATCCGCCACGGAAACCTCGAAACTCTTGCGCTCCAAACGGCGCGCAAGCATATCGCGGTTCATGTCATTGTCATCTACGATCAACAGCCGGCTTTTCTGCGACGTCATAATGTCTCTTTTTTGACCAGGAAATTTTCTATTTTTTCGGTGAGCCGTGCGAAGTCCACGGGCTTGGTGTCGTAGTCATCGCAACCGGCATCCATCGCGCGGTCGCGATCGGTCAATAAAGCATGCGCGGTGAGCGCAATTACCGGAATGTGGCTGGTTCGCGGATTCGCCTTCAATCTCCGCGTCACCTCACAGCCGTCGATAAATGGAAGACTTATGTCCATTAAAATCAGGTCCGGTATCTCCGAACACGCCATTGCCAATCCCTGTTCACCATCGTGCGCCATCAATATCGAGTAACCTCTCCGCTGCAAACGCCGGGATAACATGTCACGATTCATTTCGTTATCTTCGACCAATAAAATTCTCAACATGAGTACGTCTCCGGACAAGTCTTTATCCTCGACCTGCTCCCGTAGTTTTGCGGCCCGGCACCGAAACCGGTATCTTGACCGTCTTCAATTCTGATGAGTGCGCCAAATGTTGCTTGATGAGTCCTGCCAGCTTTTCCCGGTCCACCGGCTTGACCATGTAGTTTGCGGCGCCTAAGTCGACCGCCATTGCCTCATTGTCCACAATGGTCACCATAATCACGGGGGTTCCGGACAACTGCGGGTCTGCTTTGAGTTGACTCAACACGGACCAGCCATCGCGGTCCGGCATCATCACGTCGAGCGTGATAATCGATGGCCGGAGTTGCCTCGCCAGATGCAGGCCTTCTTCGCCGCCGCTGGCTGCAACTACTTTGCAATCCAGCTTGCTCAAGAACCGCGCCATGAGATCCCGCACGGTTGGGTCATCGTCGATGACCAGGATAGTGTCGCGCGTAGTCTTCTTCGCCACCGTAGCAGCCGCATGCGTCCCACTCGCGCCGGCTTGCGCGGGATCGGCAGCTTCTACCTTGACCTGGACCGGCAGCTCGACTGTGAAAGTTGCGCCTTGCCCGAGTTCGCTCTGGACGGCTATGCGACCTCTCATCAGCTGCACAAACTTGTAGCTGATCGCAAGTCCCAGGCCGGTGCCACCGTACTTTCGGGAAATCGAAGTGTCCGCCTGTGCGAATTCTTTGAAAAGATTCTCCCTGTGCTTGCTGTCAATACCAATGCCCGTATCGGAAACCTCGAACCGGATCCATGGTTGGCCATGGTCCTGATATTGGTCCACGTTGACCATGATCGAGCCGTGGTCGGTGAACTTCGCCGCATTGCTGAGCAAGTTGAAAAGAATTTGCCGGACTTTGGTGATGTCGGCGCGCATCATGTTGACTTCATCAGACAAGCGCACCCGCAGCGTGTTCTTGTTTTTATCAACCGAGGTCTGAAGGGTTGTGGCAATCTCGTTGACCACTGCCCGTACGTCGAAGTTCTCGAGGTGCAGCGGCATCTTTCCAGCTTCAATCTTCGAGAGATCGAGAACGTCATTGATCAATGCAAGCAAGTGCTTGCCGGCAATCTGTATCTTCTGCAAATCGCGGACGTTATCCGAGCTTTCCGAATCGCGCGCCTCTTCCTCAAGCATTTCGCTGTAACCAATGATGGCATTAAGCGGCGTGCGCAACTCGTGGCTCATGTTAGCCAGGAACGTGCTTTTTGCGCGGCTGGCCTCTTCCGCAATGTGCTTGGCCTTCAGCAACTCTTCCTGTGCCTGCTTGCGCTGCGAGACCTCCTCTTCCAGTTCCTGAGTTCGCGTCTGCAACTCTTCGTTAGCTCCCCGAAGTGCCGCATCACGTTGCTGAATGTCCGACAACATGGCGTTGAAACCGTCGATCAAGCTGCCAATTTCGTCCGAATACGCTTTTGCCGCGCGGACCTCATAGTTCTTCTTGGCGGAGACAATCTTCATCGTGTCTTCCAGCCGCATTATGGGTTCGGAGATCACTCGCTGCAGCCGAGACGAGACCAGCAGTGCGAGTAATCCGGACATGAGAGCGAAGACGAGGCAGATAGTCGCGTAGCGCCTGGCCCTCATGCTCCACTGCCGCATGTCGGATTGCAGAACCAGCATGCCAACGCGGTCCCCATTCAAAGTGACGTCGTGGCAGACCTCCAGATATTGCCGCACAAACCGATAAGCTTTGTCGTGAGCGCAAGTGGGCACGGCATCCGGCAGAGTTTTCTCGTTGCGGAAGTAGTGCGCGAAAATCTGCCCATTCGGGGTATACAAAGCCGCCGCGACAATGTCGTTTTTCGCGGTGAGAGCCAAAAGCGTTGCCGTTGCCGCAGGCTCGTCCTTGAACGCCATGGCCGCCGCACTGTTGTATCCAATGATTTCCGCCTGCGTAGTCAAATCGTGTGTAAGCAGGTTTCGGAAAGAGATCAGGTCGTAAATCAAAAAACTGGCCGATGAAAGCAACAAAGCGATGCTGCTGGTCAGCATCGTCATGAAAATCAGTTTCCGCTTGATGGAAAGGTTTTGCAGAGTCATTCTGGCTTCCTTCCATCCGCGGTCGTTTGTACAATTCGCGCCAGAGCCAGCAAGCGGGAACTGATACTCAGATCAGCTTGCTTAGCGGCATCAACGTTGACCTCAAAGCGGACCTTGTTGTCCTCGAGAACCAAATTGATGATGCCGCCGCTCCTGGCGAAACCTGGTATCTCCCCGATTGTAAGAATCGGAGTGCCCCTGACGATCTGAAGCGCATCCGCTTCGTGTGCTATTTCCGAAGAACTGACATAAAGAATCTGGCAGTCTTTGGGATTTCCAGCTAATCTTTGCAATTCGGAAATAGACCTGAGGCGCTTGATGACAAACGAACGCCCGTTCACCTTCTTTCCTTCGAGCACACGGTCGAGTACCGGCCCGAAGTGGTCCTGGCCGAGAATCGCGATTGTGATCGGCGTATCAGCTTGTGGAAAACTCGCCGCCGGCCACTGCACCAGGTTCGCGAAGTTGTACATGAACCCGGCTTTGATCAGGTATTCCGAAGAATCCTGAGCGCGCGTGCTTGGCGCCGCAATGAGCAACAAGATTGGCAGCACCGCCAGAGCCAAGCCCACTCGTCGTATTGTTGGTCGTGCCTGCATCAATTCTCTCTCTCCACCAACAAGGAAAAGTCCTGCTTACTCTGAATGCCAGGTAATGCTGCCGTAAACCGATCGCTTCACTTGCGTAGGGGAGATATTGATAAAGTCAGGAACAAATTCCAGGTGCTCATGGTTCAGCAGGTTCTGGCTGCCCACGGACAGCTCAAAACTGTGGGGCAGCGCGTAGCTGAGGTGAGTGTCCACCGAGTAGTAGCTGGGAATACCGAGCCCAGCCAACTGGTCTACGTAGCGCACGGTGAAGTCATGCTCCAGGTGACGGAAGATGTCGAGTGATGACCGCACATAGAACTGGTGCTTCGGGCTCGACATGCCAGGGTTGTCCGCTGTGGGATCGAAACTCGTAGCATCCTTGCGGATGTCCATCTGCAGAAAGCTATACGACCCAGACATCTTCCAGCGCGGAATGATTCGATACTCGGTGAACAGCTCCGCGCCGTAAGTTCCACCATGCATTTTGTTGCTGGCTACAAATGGCGCAACTAAGTGGACCGGCGCCGGGTCGGTCTGCACAAACGGAGCGCCAGGCTCTGCCGAACGGAGATGGGTGTAGTTGTTATAAAAAGTCGCGATATCAGCCGAAAGGTTGTTTGAAACCTGTACACGATATCCAACCTCGTATGCCAGGAGATCTTCCGACTGGAACTGATTGCTGCCGTATACAACCGCTTCTGCTGATAACGGCGTAGGGTTCCCGGGACCGCCCGGTGGTATGACAGCAGAAACCAGCCCCAAGCCGCGCTCCGTAAGGGCCGGTGTCCGGACTGCGCGTGACACCGCGGTCCAGACGGACTGGTTGGGGGTAATGTTCCACAGCACCCGGGCGTTTGGCTCGAATTCAAGACCTGTGAAGTCGTTATGCTCGAGCTTGGAGCCAACGGTCAGTTGCACTTTTTTGTCGAGCAAGTCGATTTCGTCCTGCGCGAAACCGCTGAATTGGTTCAACTGGCTATGGTCTGGTAATAGTGAAACGACAAAACTGGAATCGTTGCTGTCACCAATCGAGCGATATCCCACGCCCCAGATGAAGTTCTGGGACTCGGTGGGATGGAATGAGTGTTGGAAGTCTATGTCGAACACATTTTCGTGATCGGTGAACAAGTTGTTGTCGGTGATGTTTGTGTTGTCAAAATACATTTGCAATGAAGTCGAAGAGTTGCCGAAGTTGTGCGTCCAGCGACCAAGAAGGTCTCCGCCGCTCAATCTTCCGTTATTTGGAAAAGTGTTTTGATACGGTGCGGTGAGCATCGGAACACTTAAGGTCTCACCATAGTGGCTGCGGAAAATGTCACCCTGGAACGTTAGTGAGTCAGGGCCGTTAGGAGTCCAATCGCTGCGGAAGCCGCCACGCAATGAGTCCCAATCGTCATTTGCGCTGCCACCAAATGGAATCGTGGATTCGCCGAAGTTGAAGTACTTCGCATACGCACGATAGTAGGTGTCTTGGTTAATCTTGCCGCCGTAGCGTAAATTGCTGAAGCCCCGCAGTTCGTTTCCGCCTCCGGCGGTGGCCATCGCAGCCTGTGTTGATTTGGCAGACTTTGTGATGATGTTAATAACGCCGTTCACGGCATTCGCGCCCCACAAAGTCGCTCCCGGCCCACGGATCACTTCGATCCGATCGACGTCCTCCAGCATTACGTCCTGCACGTTCCAATACACACCGGAGAACAATGGCGTGTACACGCTCCGTCCATCGATCAAGACCAGCAACTTGTCGGCGAAGCGCCCATTGAAGCCACGCGCGCTGATGGCCCACTTGTTCTCATCGATTCTGGCAACCTGGATTCCAGGTACCAGGCGCAGCGCTTCAGGAATGCTGGTTGCCCCCGAGCGGCGAATGTCATCCTGGGTCAGGACGAACACGGCAGCGGCGGCATCCGCGACCTTTTGCGTCCGCTTCGAAACGGACGTGACCTGCATATTCATCAGGTCTTCGACGCTCATGGTCGTGACGTCGACCACGTTGCTCTGCGCCACTGACTGAGTGACCATCAGGAAGCTCAGAGTTATGACCAGCAGAGCTTGCAGCACAGCTGCCAGGCCGGTTTTTGGACGGTGAAAGGTTTGCATAGCTATCTTCCTTTGCGAAGCGGAGCAGACTTCAGGCGCTGGCTGTCCAACGCCCTGTCAATAACACCCCGCAATCGATGTTGTGCCACATAGAATTTCGTCAATCGAACAATCACAAAAGCTTTTCTCCAGTTACCGTGAACACGTTTGAGTAAGTCAGCGTGTCAGGCCGCCGGAAGAATTCAAGAAATCGTTGTGCCTGCTCGCGCGCCTGACGCTCATCGCCGAGTACCCGCGCAATTTGTGGGATGGCGATCTCCAACTTCAATTCCCATTGCCGCAGGATTTCAGGATCGATTTCTCCTGCGATGAGGTGATAGCACTCGACTTTCACGTCGATGTTCTTCAGGCCGGCCTTGTGTGCGAAGGAGTAAAGTTTTCGTCCAACCAAAGGATCGAAGCCAGTCTTCGCCAATCCGCCGACTACTTTTTGAATCGCTTCCTGAAGGGTCGCGTCCTCTGGATAGTTCCAGACCAGTTGGCCATCCAGGTCCTGAAGCATCACCTTCCCGCCGGGCCGGCACACTCTGACCAGTTCAGCGGCGGCGCCTTGTTTGTCCTTCAAGTACTCAAAAAGCATGCGCGAATAGACAAAGTCGAAATTTTCAGAAGGCAGCGGCAACTTGTGCGCGTCTCCTTGCATGAATTTCAACTGTGCACTCCCGCGATATCTCCGAGCCGCTTCTTCCACCCGCTCTGGACTGATATCGACTCCCGTCCCCCGAATCGAGGAATCCAGCGCGCAAACTTCGTTCAAGATCACTCCCGGCCCACAGCCCACACAAAGTACCTTGGCTCCAGGCGTGATGTGATGCGCGGCATATTTCTGTACCCAAGCCACGGGATCGACTTTTACTTCAAGCCGCATCGCCTCGCGCGGGTCTTCCATGATGTAAGCAGTGCAGGTTGAACTCATCGCGATCCTGCTCCAGCCGCCCGGCCTTTCTCTTCCTGTTTGCCGATGCGGGCCAGAATCTTGGCATAGAAGCCGTCCACGTGTTCGTAAAAGCCCTGATGCCCAGCCTTCAGCCAGATTCCCTGGCAATAGTGGCGCAGAAATTCAGCGCCAAACTTGATCAGGCTCGCAGTCGACATTTCGTCTGCGACCAATGGAATTTCGTCGAGCTCAAAGTCTGCATACGCGGTCGATGAGGCGTTCAACAGACACGCAATGGTGTCCGGCACCTCTGAGGCCGGTAGCGTTGGGTGTAAGAGCAGGTCGCAGCGGTTTTCGAGATAGCTGAAATTGATTCCCAGCGGTCCGCGATATGCAATTGCCGCGCCCACGGGCTCATTTCGTGTCCCCTGATATGCGAGCCAAATCGAGCGTGTGCGCCGGAGACCCACGGCGCGATACATTTCATCAACGCTTTTCAGCTCGACGTCGCCCAGCAATTCTTCGCCTTCAACGTAAACATTCCCGCGCGTGGCATGTGCGAGATGAGAAAGTGCGGCATGTTGCGATTCGTCATACCGGACGGCGCGCGCTCTTCCCTTCCACGAGAGATTGAGGCTGCGAGGGAGCGCGAAAAAGCTGTGACGTTGCACGGAGCATAGGGTCTCGCCAATGGTGTTGACCATGGACCCGAA
>DATBIE010000075.1:0-11470 GCA_036557105.1 Terriglobales bacterium | reverse complement strand
ACTCCAATACGGTGATATGGGCAGCATCATATTCGGTTTGCAATTCAATGGGCTGCTGCCGTTCGGCATCGGGTTCAATCCGCAATATCCGTATTCGGTTTACGCCACCAACACATCGGCTTCGAACTACGATGGCCTGCTGATGACGTTGCACAAGAAGTATTCTCAAGGCCTTCAATTTGATCTCAATTACACGTATTCGCACTCGATCGATAATTTGTCGGCGATCGCCAACAATGTTTTCGGCGAAAATGCGAACTTCTCCGGAGGCATTCTCTGCGACGCACTAAATCCACGCGCGTGCCGGGGTAACTCGGATTTTGACATAACGCATATCATCAGCGGCGATGGAATCTACGATCTGCCGTTCGGTAGAGGAAAACGGTTCCTAGGGGATGCGTCAGGCTGGGTGAACCAGGTCATTGGGGGCTGGCAGATTGCAGGCGATACCCAATGGCACACAGGACTTGCATTTACGACGCTATCAAACTCGTTTCCGCTCAGCTTCAATAATGATGTGCCTGCGATCTTCAACGGGAATACTTCCGCATTGAAGGTGAAGGTGCACAATGATCAGGGGCGGGTCCAGTTATTTGCAGATTCCACAGCGGCGATCAATGCATTCAGCGGGCCGACCGGATTCCAGGCGGGCAGCCGCAACAACCTGCGAGGCCCACGGTTGTCGACAACTGACCTGAGCGTGAACAAGCATTTTCCGATCCATGAGAACTATGCACTGGAATTCAGAGCGGAAGCCTACAACGTCTTCAATCATCCGAGTTTCGGACTGCCTGGAGGAAGGTTCGGCGGCACCGCCGATATTACCGATCCGCAGACGTTCGGATTCATTTCCTCGACGGCGAGCGTTGCCAGATTCATGCAGTTCGCACTGCGCTTCGACTTTTAAACTGGAAGCGTTTCTTGACGAGGGCCGGTAAGTACCCGGCTCTCTTTTTTCTACGGTAAGCGCATTGGGCGTCCGTTGCTGACGCCCGTATGCTCAAGCCAGCGGAGTGCTACTGTTCTATGTTGAAGCCGCTTACTTCAACCGCGGGCTTTGCCGTGCCCAACTCACTCACCCTATACGTCGCCGTTATCTCACGTGTTTCTCCTGGCAAAAGCGAGATGTAGTTGTCCTGCCAGAGCACTGGGAGAATCTCCGCGCCGCCTTTGCCTTTGTCCACTTTCAATCGAACAAAAAACGCCAGGCTCTTTGATGGATTTTCCAGCGTCACATGTGTGACTTCATTCTCCCCCTGCCGCTCGCTGTGATCGGTCATGGTCAATTTGACCTTCGGCAATTGTGAAAGAGAAGTGTAGTCCGCGTAGGAAAGCGTCGGCGTCGTGTACCAGTTCGATTTCGCCCAATCGATGGTCTCCTGCTTAGTCGAGAGCCAATAGAAGTTGGAGCCGAGGGTATTACCATCCGGGTCTGTAATTTTCAGTACGACAAAGTAGGTTGAACTCAACCCCGAAATTTCCGGCAGACTTACGACCTTGACCACACCGTCTGCCGGCACATCGATGGTGCTGTCATTCGCAAATTTGCCGCTCATGTCCATGTTCAGCACGCGAGTCGAAACCTTCAGTCCTTTCGCCTCTTCGAACCGGCTGTTCACAACGTAAATGCTGCTGTCGTCGTATCCATATACGGGATCGAGTGCCTGCAGTGCTGTTTTCGCGCCGAAGTATCCGCCTCCCGGCCGCAGGTACCAGTCATACAGGTGCCAGATCATCGAGGGCCATGCATTATCGAGCATCCACTGGATGACTCCGCCCGAGTTGTATTTGTTCCTGCTGTAGGCTTCGTACATCGCGCGAATGCCTTCGTAGGCTTGCGCCTGCGATTTCATGGTGTAGTCTTCGAGGCTAGCTGCCGTTCCATAACGCGCGTTCAGCGCGTCGGTAAAAACGTGCAGATCTTTGAATGCTCCGCCGCCGGCGTGGAAGTTCCACCAGTCGTCGATCGGCCACCAATGTTCTTTGGGAAGCATCGTCTGGATGGTTTCAATAGGAGGCACGGCGGGACCGGGACTGGTCTCGGTATTAAATCCATAGCCGCCGCCGCAACCACCCTGATTGCAGTTCTGGGGATGGTTGGCGTTCAGCGAGTCTTCCATCCAGTAGGCGGGCGCGACATATTCGTACGGGCCGCTCATCTTCACGCCGCTGTCACCTGTAACTGTCGTCGGTTTTCCAGTAGCCGACGAGATGACGGGATTCGGCCACAATAGCTCTTTTTCAACTTTCAAATACGTCTCTTCCACATCCGGGGGCGGCGGATTGTCACTTCCGTTTAGCCATACCAGCAAGCTGGGATGGCTCCTCAGCCGGTAGATCTGGTCTCGCAGTGACTGCTGCGCAATCTGATAGTCCTTCGGCTTCCACTCCGGCCAGTGCTCCCAAAACGCACAGCAGCACCAGCCCGCCATCACCATGATTCCGCGTTGGTCTGCCAGGTCTAGAAATTCCTTCGTTTCCAGCTTGCCCTCGAGTCGAATGGTATTAAGACCCATGCCCTGTACGTAGGCAAATTGATCGCGCAAACGCTGTGAATCCTGGCGCAACATCATGTCGGGCGACCACCCGCCGCCTCGGATCAAGAATTTCTTGCCATTGATCGAGAACACGCGCTTGCCGTGCGCGTTCAGCTCCGAGGTGATTTCGCGAATTCCGAATTTTGTCTCCTCAGTGTCGGAAGTTTTTCCGTTCGCGTCGAAACTCATCGACAACGTGTACAACTCAGGCTTTCCTACCTGCGATGGCCACCATAGCCGTGGATGATCGAAATTCAGCTGTGAAACTTGGGCGGGATCGAACGTGATGTCCTTCTCTTCGTTCGGTCCGAGCTGCACGTCCTGTGAAAACTCCGCATCCTCGATCTTGCCTTTGAGCGTGCCATTCACCGGCTGGTCAGTTCCGTTTTTCACCAGTGCTGTCACGGTCAACTGCGCCTTGCCGTCGTCGCTCAACTTTGAAACCACAGTTGGGTATCGGAGCGCAACCGGCCCGCTTGCTCGCACTTCAACCTCGCGGAAAAGGCCCATGTTCTTGTCCGGAGGGGAGGGGTTCCAGTCGACAAATGTGATTGCCAGATCTTTTTCGGTTGGCGAGTAGACCTCAACCGCGAGTACGTTCGCGCCGCCGATATGCGCCGCATCAGTGATATTGAACTCGTAAGTGCGCCATGCGCCTGCAACATCGTCCTTGCCCGCGATCTTCTTTCCATTCAGAAAAATATTTGCGCGGTAGTTCAGACCGCCGAAGTCCAACCAGATTGTTTTGCCGCGATAGCTTTCCGGCAGCGTAAATTGCTTGCGATACCACCATGGCACCATGAACGGGCTGTCCTGCTGCATTGGGATATTCGAGAAATTAGCGCCGATGGGGTAGTCCATCCCCGGCAGCTTTCGCAGGTTCATTCCATAATCCGGATCGGGGTAGACTTTATGCTTGACGAGCGCGGCGACCACCGTGGTTGGCACGCTTACGCTGTACCATCCTGCGGGCGAAAACCTCGATGTCGAAATGACTTCACCCGGCTTATCAACTTTGCAGGAAGATTGCAGGGTCCAGCCATCGCGCAGCACAACCCCGGCCTCGGATTGCGATGGGGAACTAAGGGCAGAGGATCCCCGTGAATGTGCCGGCGTGTGCGTTTGCGGCGGGGTGGGACTTGCAGAGGCGAAACTGGCAAGCAGGAATAAAACGCAGGTACCGACCATAGAATTTGGTTTTCGCATGGTTCCTTTCACGGGAGCGCTATTGTCCTGCATTCATATCACGCCCTATTAACACGTTTCAATAGCGGAATACTTTCGGGATGCCAAGAGGCACCAGAGAGGCGACCGGCTTGACCAGCTTCGTCTATAATCAAATTTCCGCTTACAAACTGGAGTTCCCAACTCAATGATCCGTTTTCTGCAAACCCCTGGCCCTATCAAAAAAATTGTCCTGGGTGGCCTTCTCACCGTGATCTGCGTGCTCATGGCGATCACGCTCATCCCCGGCTTTGGCAGTGGCAGTTTTCTGCCGAATGCATCCAGCCAGAATGTTGTTGCAACCGTCGCCGGAGACGAGGTTACGACCACCGAGGTCGAACGCCAGGCGCGGCATATGCTCGATCAACAATTTCCGCGCGGCGGTGCACAGGCCAGCGCGCTTCAGCCCTATTTCGCGGGCCAAGCTGCCCAAAACCTTATCAGTCAGAAAGCCCTCGTTTTTCAAGCCCAAAGGATGGGTCTGAAGGCTACAGACGATGATGTGCGGGAATACATGCAGCACGGCCAGCTCGGCCAGATGCTTTTTCCCAATGGGACGTTTGTTGGCGAGCAGGAATACGAAGATTTTGTGTCGCGCAACGGCTACACCGTTCCGCAATTCGAAGCACTGGTAAAGCAGGACATTCTGGTAACCAAGCTGCGCGACCTGGTCAGCGCCAGCGCTACGGTTACAGACTCAGAGGTACGGCATCAATTTGAAAAAGACAACACCAAGGTCAAGTTCGATTACGCCGTCATCAAGAAGGACAACATTTTAAAGAGTCTCCATCCTACTGAGAGCGAGCTCAAGGCCTTCTATAACGCGAACAAGAATACCTACATCAATTCGATACCAGAAAAGCGGCAGCTCAAGTACGTTGTTCTCGACAACGCGAAGATGCTCGCGCAAACCCAGGTCACTCCGGATGAGTTGCAGAGCTACTACAACGACCATCGGGATCAATATGTGGTGCCGGAACAGGTAAACGTCCGGCACATTCTGATCAAGACGCCGCTTCCCGGGACGGACGGCAAGGTTGACCCAAAGGCGGTTGATGCGGCCCGAGCCAAAGCACAAGATGTGCTGAAGCAAGTAAAGTCCGGCGGGAATTTCGCAGAACTCGCCCAAAAATACTCCGAGGATCCTGGCAGCGCGAAGAATGGTGGGTCGCTAGGATGGATCGGGAAGGGAAGGACGGTCCCCGAATTTGAGAAGGCGGCATTCTCTTTGCCGAAAGGCGGTACGAGCGACCTGGTTCAGAGCAGCTATGGTTTCCACATCATTCATGTCGATGACAAGCAGGAAGCTCACGTCAAACCGCTCGACGAGGTGAAGGCGCAGATCGAGCCGCTGATCAAGCAGCAGAAAGCTGCGCAGTCCGCACAGCAGGAGGCCGATCAGATACTCTCTCAAGCGCGCGGCACCAGTCTTGAAAAGGCTGCGGCAGCCAAGGGCCTTCAGGTCATTACCACGGACTTTGTTGATCGCAATGCTGCTCTACCTGGGGTGGGCAACGATCCACAGTTCATGAGCGCGGTCTTCAGTCAGAACCAGAATGCGCCGCCAGACGAGGCACAAGTGCATCAGGGCTACGCGATTTATCAGGTGACCGCGATCACACCGCCGTCAACCCCGACGTTTGAACAGGCACGCAGCCGCGTAGACGATGAATTCAAGAATCAACGGGCGACCCAGATGCTCTCGCAGAAGACGCAGGAGCTTGCCGACCGCGCCAAGGCCGATCACGATCTGAAGAAGGCCGCCAAGGAACTAGGCGCGGAGTACAAGACAAGCGATTTCGTGCTTCCCGACGGGCAGGTCCCAGAAATAGGCTCGATGACCGGCTCAGCCGCCGTCGCTTTCACGTTGAAGCCGGGAGAGATCAGCGGTCCAATTGATACCGGCAATACTGGCGCGGTGCTTAAGGTAACCGACCGGCAGGCCCCGACTGATCAGGATTTCGCCGCCAAAAAAGATCAGGTGCGCGAGAGTTTGTTGCAGCAGAACCAAAATGAAGCCTTCAATCTGTTTCTTGGGAATCTGCGCGAGTCGCTCCAGAAATCCGGAAAGATAAAGATCAACGAGAAAGAACTGGCCGCTTTGACCAGGCCGCGTACGGAGGAAGGCGAGTAAAGTACTCGCTAGTGGCTAGTCATTCGTGAGCACTCTTGGAGTTGTCACTGGCCAAGCCGCTCTCCCGAACAAACCGGAGTGCTAGTAATCACTGACTACTGTTTTCAATGACTTTTCCTCGCTCCACCGGAATTCTCCTTCATCCCATCTCACTCCCATCACGCGGAGGTATAGGCGACCTCGGCCCTGCAGCGTACGAATTTCTCGACTTCCTGGCCGCAGCGCGCCAGGGACTCTGGCAAGTGCTGCCGCTGAACCCTCCGGCGAACGGCAACTCACCATATTCTTCGACATCTGCGTTTGCAGGCAGTCCGCAATTGGTCAGCCTGGAACGACTTGCGGAAAAGGGCTGGCTTGACGCGGCCGTTGTTTCTCAACTTCCTGGCCAGGTCGGTCCAATCGACTACGAGCAAGTCAATCAATGCAAGCTGCCACTGCTTTGGCAAGCAGCGCAGAATTTCCTTTCGCGTTCCGAGGGCGAGGCTCGCAGCCGCTTCCATCGTTTTTGCGAGGAGAACGCCTGGTGGCTGGAAGATTACGTTCTTTTCGATACGCTGCGCCAGCGTCACGGCGGTAACTGGAGTCAATGGCCATCGCCTCTGGCCCGGCATGAGTCTTCTGCAATTGAGGCAGCTCGACACGAATTCGAAGGTGATCTCTCACTCCGCCGCGTTGGGCAATTCTTCTTCTGGGAGCAGTGGCACTCCTTGCGTCACTATTGTGCGCAAAAATCTATTCGCGTTGTCGGCGACATTGCAATCTTCGTCGATTACGACAGCGCCGACGTGTGGGCACACCGGGACCTGTTCCGAATCCGCGAATCGGATCTTCAGCCCGAGGTTGTTTCCGGCGTGCCTCCCGATTATTTCAGCGCAACAGGTCAGCGCTGGGGCAATCCGCTCTACAACTGGGACGCGATCCGCGCGACTGGACATCGCTGGTGGCTGCAGCGCCTACGGTGGGCGACGCAGACCTGCGACTTCATCCGCCTCGATCACTTTCGCGGCTTCGCGCAGTTCTGGGAAATTCCTGCTGACGAGCCGACCGCAATCAAAGGACGCTGGGTGGATGGACCGCGAGACGAGTTCTTTCATAAGCTGAGAGAGGAACTGGGCGGATTGCCGTTCTTTGCGGAAGACCTGGGCATGATCACGAGGGACGTCTTCGAACTTCGCGACCGTCACAATATTCCGGGTATGGCGGTGTTGCAATTTGCTTTTGGCGATCCTGGAGCGCACGCATACCTGCCGCATCGGTTGACGCCGAACCATGTGATCTATACCGGCACTCACGATAACGACACGACTTTGGGCTGGTGGTCCGCGCTAAGTGAAAGAGAACGAAACGCTGTTCATGCCTTGATTGGTCCGAACGAAGACGGCCCGAACTGGGGACTCATTCGACTGGCGCAAAGTTCCTGCGCGGATTTCTCGGTTGTACCCCTGCAGGATATTCTGGGCCTCGGCAGTGAAGCCCGGTTAAACACGCCGAGCACCCACGTTGGGAATTATCATTGGCGCTGCCAACCAGGAGTTCTGAAGCCGGAGTTTGCCCAAAAACTCGCGGCGCTGGCTGAGGTCACGGACCGCATGCCCGTGCAAATTCCGGCACCGCCGCCTGAGCACTTCTTCGCGTAAGAGACTGAATCTGAGCAAAAAAAAGGCCGGCTGAAAAGCCGGCCTTCGGGTGTCTGAATACGGCCGCTTAGAAATCCAAGCGCAATGCCAATTGCAGCACACGGGCGCCGTAGTCTCCCGTGATCACTCCAAATGAGCTCGGGCTGGTGATATCGGCGGTACCGTCGGTGCCTGGCAATTCAAAGTTCGTATGATTGAAGACGTTCTGAGCGTCCGCGCGGAATGTCAATCCAACTCTTTCGGTGATCGGGAAATGCTTGCCGACACCCATGTCGAAGTCGGAGTAGTGCGGTCCTCTCAGGTTATTTCGACTGCCCGCCTGCAAACCTAACGGCCCGGTGAAGGAATTCATGGCCTTTGTTGGGTTCTTGAACAACTGAATTGTAGGTAGACCTGAAGCTGCGTTGATTTCTCTGTGAGGGCTAACCTCCAAGGCAGAGGTATCGCCATTAAACACTGCCGGCACGTTATTGGCGAAGCTGATCGGGAATGCGTTGGCCACAGTCTGGAAGGCCAACCCAGTACGCCAATTAACGAGGCCTGAAATTGTCCAGCCCCCAATCACTTCATCCAGCCACACAGGAGCCGTAGATGCGAAAGTCTTGCCTCGTCCGAATGGCAATTGGTAAAACCAATCCCCAGTGATGTTGTGGCGCACGTCAAAATCTGAGTTCGCATAGCACACCCGAATGTTGATGGCGTCGCACATGATTCCACCGGCACCGGCGCCGTTTCCGAAAGCATTGTTTGCGGCTGCGGAAATATTGTCGAGCGAGTGCGACCATGTGTAATTCAGGTCGAACTGAAGGCCGTGCGATGCTTTGTGGTGCAGAGTCACCAGCAACCCGTTGTAGTTTGAGTACCCTTTGTTGGTCATATAAAGGCTGGATCCGAATTGAGGGTTCAGCCCGACACCCGGCTCAATAAGACCAACATCCCCCGAATTGGCGAAGACACCATTCAGAACTTGGAGCACATCGGCCATATCGCCTCGGAAATCGAGCGGCGATGAGGCCGCATCCAGCAGACTAGCGCAACTGGGAAAAGCACCGCCGAAAATCGTTTCGCAGTTAACCCCCAGGTTGGGATTGGCGAGCATTGCCGGATTCATCACGTTTTCGAAGAAAGGGAAAGCCGCGGGGTCGTTTATGGAAGGATCGTTATTTCTTACCGCAAGCGATAACTTCGCAAACTGGGAGACAAGGTCGGTTCCGGAAGCTGGATCGCGGAAGTTGACCACTTGCATCGCATCCGCTTGAGCTAACAAGCGATGTGCAAAGCGGCCATCGTAGGACATCTCAAGCTGAAAATTGCTTGGGAGCTCGCGTTGAAAGCCGAAGGTCACCGCATAGGAGTATGGAGTCTTTAAGTTCGGATCGATGGCGTAATTAAATGCAAGGCCGCTGAAGCTCGCCAGACCCCACGGATTACCATTTGCGAACGCAGGAGAATACGGCGTCGTGATCGCGGGCGGCGGCTGTACACCACCCGGAGGAACGACGTTGGTGGCCGTAAACCGCGGATCATTTTGCAAATTCACCGTTGGATCACCATCCGTGGCAAACGTCTGACTGGCCGAGTTCTGAAGGATCCACGTGTTCTGGTCTTGCAAAAAGTTCAACGCGTTGACTAAGGTGTGATCGTCAACAATACCCGCCCCAGCTCGAATCACTGTCTTGCGATCTCCAAACACCCGGCCCAGAATTCCCTGGCTGAAAGAAGGGTTGTAGGCGAAAGCCAAGCGTGGTTGGAAATTATGCCAATCTGGATGGTAAAGGGGCGCTCCATGGTTGACTTTGCCGCCGAGCGAATATGTGATGATCGGATTCGCGAAGAACCCAGAGACGCCCGCTGCTCCGTTAGCAATGCGTGGTGCAATTGCTTGATCAAAGCCGATATTGGGCACTGCTTCCAACCCGTTCACTTCATACGCAACACTGTCGAATTGATAACGCAACCCATACGTCAAGGTCAGATCAGGACGCGCCTTGAACGAATCTTGCAGGTAGGCCTCGGTTTCGTAGTAACGGTATTGACGCGTGTGCCCTGTACCCTGGGGCAAAGGCTGCAGGTTCCGATCGTTGTTATAGCTGCTGTCAACGCTGGGGATATTTCCCAAGATGAACGCGAAGGCACTGTCATAAAGGTTTTGGGAAACAGAATCAGTTGCCAGATCATTAGGTTGCAATTGTGTACTTCCGCCGCTGAGCCCCGTTAGACCCCCGCCTAAGCCGACAGGGACTTCGTTAAAATCAGAGCGGAGAAAACTGGTGGTCTTGATCGGCTTAAAAGTGCCGCCAACTTGAAACGTGTGCCTGCCGCGCAAATAAGTGAAGTCATCCCGGTATTCTGGAATAGGTATCTTGCGCGCCTGTGCGGCGGGGGTGAAATAGGGCGCCGACAAGAAAGCACCGCCCGTTCCCGTGGCGCCGAAACTGTCGTATACGGTGGTTCCGTTGGGGTTGAATAGATACGGAAAGTTTAGTGCCTGAACGGTCTCGCCATAGACGAACTGATTGACCTTGGTGCTGCTAATTGTCCAAGTGTGTCCAAAGACAAATCCGTAAGAATGGTCGGTATCAATGAACGTTAAAGGGTCACCGGGAAACCGAATGGAGGGATCCCGGTCGTCTATTTCGCGAACCATGCTTCCTCGCGCAAAGACTTTCATGGTGTCTGAGATGTTGTAGTCAAGCCTGACGACATAATCATTCAACGTCTGATTGCCGGGTGCGTTGAACTGGAAACCACCACTGTTCAAGCCATCGCCTGCAGCTGTGCTGTTCGGATCCGGGTAGCGCTGATTGAGGAATGACGTCAAGGCTGGATCAGCGCCAATGCCTAACGGATCAAAATTCTGTACGGAAGCTTGAGTTCCCGGGGCCGTTGCTGGCAGCACTGATACGCCGCCACTTTGATTAAGATACGCAATGTTACCTTGTTTGAACGAGGGCAGCGGTACAGTTCTCAAAACCGGGTTGCCCCGAGCGTCTCGCCTTCCTTCATAGTTGAAAAAGAAAAATAACTTATCTTTGATAATTGGACCGCCGAGGTCAGCGCCGAATTGATTTCGCACGAGCGGCACGCGGGGAACAACTGGATTCGCAAAGTTATTGAAGAAATCATTCGCCTGGAAACCTCGAGTGCGGTAATACTCATAGCCGGCGCCGTGAAAGCCATTCGTTCCGCTTTTTGTCACCAGCGTTACCTGTGCGCCACTCCCGCGTCCCTCCGCCGATAGCGGATTGGCAACTTCGCCTCGAAATTCCTGTACGGAATCGACAGGAGCGTTAGCGACCAAGGCATCGAATCCAAATCCGCCGGCAAAATCGTTGACGTCGATTCCGTCCAAAGTGATGTTGTTCTGGTCGGTTCGGGCTCCAGTGACTGAGCCACTGCGGCTTTGCGTGCCCGTATCATCTCCGGTTTGTGAACCCGTGCTCAGAGCCACGGTGCCTGGCTGATAACCAAGCAGGGAAGTAGGGGTATCGCGAACTAAAACCGGTAGATTTTGCACTAGGTTCATATCGAAGTTGTTCCCGACCGTTGCGTCGGTGGTGTTCAGCGAGACAGTACTTGCATGGGCATTTACTTCGACAGTCTGGGTGGCTTGGCCTACGCTCAGCTCTGCATTCTGGGTGTGGGTCGCATTTACGCCGACATAGATTCCGCTGATGGTTTGGGTCTGGAAGCCCTCTTTGCTCACGCTCAACTGATATCCGGGGCCGGGCAGTACTTTCGTGAACGTGTACGAACCGGTGGAATTGGTGCGGGTCTGATACTGAGTGTTGGTCTTTGTGTCCACCAGTTTTACGTCTGCATCCACAACGACCGCGCCGCTGGAGTCGGTCACGACGCCGGTCAGTGACGCCACATCCTGCGCCATTGTCGGTTTAGAAGATGAAATCAGCAGACCCAATCCGACCAGCGCGACGAGC
>DATBIE010000074.1:0-58456 GCA_036557105.1 Terriglobales bacterium | reverse complement strand
AGCGATGGCGCAACCGTCAATTCGCCATTTGATGTGCATGCAACGTATAGCGCCTCGGTGACAGCGAAGTATATGAAGCTCTGGCTGGACCACCAGGCGAGCACGGTGGAAATGAACACGAACGTTTTTGACGAGCAGCTTTCACTCAGCCCGGGCGCGCACGCAATTACGGTGCAAGCGCTGGACGGGTCGACAGGTCAAATCTATGCTGATACGGCCAATATCACGGTCGGCAGCTCCGGATCGCATACAGTTACAATCACTACCCCCAGTGATGACGCAACCGTCAATTCGCCATTCGATGTGCATGCAACGTATAGTGCTTCGGTTACGGCGAAGTACATGAAGCTCTGGGTCGACCACACAGCCAGCACCGTGGAATCGAACACCAACGTTTTTGACGAACAGGTTTCCCTCGGCGCTGGTGCGCATGTGATTACAGTGCAGGCGCTAGACAGCGCCAATGGCCAAATCTACGCCGATACGGCGAATATCACGGTTCAGAACTCAACCCCGGCGGTCACCGTCCAAAGCCCAATTGACGGCTCTACCGTAAGCTCACCGGTAAGTGTCAGCGCAACGTATAACCGTAACGCCAGTTACATGAAAGTTTGGGTCGACGGGGACGCAGGCACGGTCGAGCTCAACACCAATGTGTTCAATACCAGTGTGAGCTTGTCCGCGGGCGCGCACGTGATCAAAGTGCAAGCTAAAGACGCTTCAACTGGCGTGGTCTATACCTCAAGTGCATCCGACATCACAGTTTCCGGTGGTGGAGGTGGAAACGGTGGAACAGTACAGAGCTACGTCACGTGGAAGAATGACAATGCGCGAACTGGGCAACAGCGAAATGAAACTACTCTGACACCGTCAAATGTGAATTCCAGCAACTTCGGTGTCCTGTTTAGTAACTCTGTCGATGGCGCAGTTTTTGCGCAGCCGCTTTACTTGGCTAACCAGACGATGACGGATGGTGTGCATAATGTGATTTATGTTGCAACCGAACACGACTCGGTGTACGCCTTTGACGCAGACGCTGGCGGGTCGGCTCTTTGGAAGAAAAGCCTGCTCCCGTCGGGCGCAACGACGGTTCCCCAGTCGCTGGTGCACAGCACAATCTTCCCTGAGATCGGAATTACCGGGACGCCGGTGATTGATCCCGCTACTGGCACGCTGTACGTGGTAGGCGAGTCACTTGAGAATAACAACGTAATTTTCCGGCTGCATGCATTGAGCGTGACAACTGGAAAAGAACAAGGTGGCAGTCCGGTTGTGATCGACGCTTCAGGCTGGCAGCCAATGGAGCAAATGCAGCGACCTGGGCTTCTCCTGGCCAACGGCAATCTCTACATCGCATTTGGTTCTCACGGCGACAACCAGCCTTATCACGGTTGGATATTCGCGTATACAGCCACATCACTGGCGCAAGTCGCAGCATGGCAGGTTACGACGACGTCCACCGGTGAAGGCGCGATCTGGATGTCGGGATCGGGTCTTGCCGCAGATCCAAGTGGCAATGTTTATGCCATGACAGCGAACGGGCATTGGGACGGCATTGCCAATTTCGCCGATGCTTTTGTTAAGTTGAGTCCAAATCTTAGTACCCTGCTCGGTTCCTACAGTCCATCCAACCAGGCCATGCTTGCGGCAAATGACCTGGATCTGGGAGCGGGCGGCGTGCTGTTGGTCCCAGAACAATCGGGAAAGTACCCGCACGAAATCATGGGCTGCGGCAAGTACCCGTCTCTGTTTATTCTCAATGGCGACGACATGAGTTTGTTGCAGGAAGTCGATAATGCGCTTGGACCCGCGGGGGGAACCCATGTGTGCTTCACGACGCCGGCATATTGGCAGGGGAACGTCTATTTCATAGCTAATGGTGGCGTGATCCAATCGTTCAAACTGAACGCCTCGACTGGACAGCTCTCGACAACTCCGAGTTCGCAAGGTAGCTACGCATTCGGCTTCCCTGGCGCGCAGCCGGCGGTTTCATCCAATGGATCCAGTAATGGGATCGTGTGGGCTGTCGAGAATTCAAAAACTGATGGAGCATTACACGCCTTCGACGCGACCGACGTGAGTAAGGAGATTTATCGCAGTGGAAGCCTCGGAGCAGCCGCCAAGTGGGCAGTCCCGACGGTAGTCAACGGTAAGGTATACGTCGGCACGGCGAGCAAACTGTTCGTGTTTGGACCGAAGTAGCAGCAACTGGTCAGAAGAAATGCGAGACGTCATCCAACCCGCCAGTGCAGACTGGCGGGTTTTTAATCTCCTGTGGAGTATCTCCTCGCGGTCCGTAACCGCCTAACTGTAATCCCAACGAGGCAGCCCCTCGATGCAGGACGGCGCGAGCGGCCTGGAGTGAAATCATCAGCTACCGTGGCGGTGCTGCTTTCTGATGATTCAGCATAAGTTGAACCTCCTTTGGGCGAGTACAGTGGATTCGCTGTGGCTGTCCACCTTGGTTACCCCTCCTTCCGTAATCTGTTGTCAAGGTAAGTAGCGCGATAGAGTCTCTAGCCAGCAAGTCGCAAGCACTCTCAAAAACTGGGGCTTAGAGATGAAGTACTTAGCCGTGCTCGCGCTACTCGTGTCTCTCACCGGTTGTGGCACGCCTCTGAATTCGGCACCGAGTCTTGGCAATCAGCAGGGCCAGCAGTCGCCGCCTCCGTCTACACCGCCTCCGCCGCCCGCACCACAGGCCCAGCTTTACGACATGCTTTCATGGATGACGATGGACCCCTCGCTCGCAGAAAGCCACCATCTCTCCGGCACGGCGAACCCGGTTTACACGACCGTGAAGTCAGACCGGTTTTTCTGGACGAAAAGCAGTAAGGGCTTTCCCTGGGACATCAAGCTTTATGACGACAAATATATTTATACTTGGGCAACCGAGTTGGATTGGTCGAGCCCAAGTACGTTCAAAATTTTTCACGACCCCAAGCTCGGTGACTACAATCTGCCGCTTGTTGCGCGCTTCGCGGAAGCCGGATTCCCTGGGTCAAAAATCACGATTCCGCCGGCAAACACCACTTACGAACTCCACACCGATTGCAATAGCTTTACTACGAAAAAACTCGGTGGAGTAGTCAATACCCTGTGGGGACCGTACACGGAATCGTTAGGCGGAGATTTGCCAGACAATCTGCAGACACTGGTAATCAGCTATCAATACAGCTGCGATAGTAATTTGCAGAATTGCAAAGATAAAGAGGAATACCACGTCGCGAAACCTTACGGCCTGGTGAAATGGCAGCACGAGAAACTGCAGTCAGACGGGACCTATGCCGCGCCCGACAACGTCACGTATCTTAACAAGCTTTCTACGGGGCAAGTGACACCGGTAACAGTGTGTTTTTAGCGGTATTGAGCTGTTCGGCCGCCTTCTCTCCTTGGATCACTCGGATTGTTTGTCGACGGCAATCCACATGTCATCTTCATTTCATGTGAGTCTCCTCGAATATTCATTTCATGTGAGTCTCCTCGAATACTGGTGCATCAAACCACGAGAAGCTGATGACACCATTCTTGGAGTAAATAGCAATGGAACAAAGAAAACTAGGAAGTCGTGGGCCACTGGTCTCCGCTATAGGCTTCGGCTGTATGAGCATTGGTATCGCCGACGTGTATACGAGCAGCGCGCAGGGCGAAACCGAGGCGATTCAACTCATTCATCGCGCCCTGGATCTGGGGATCAATTTTCTTGACACAGCAAACATTTATGGAGACTCGGAAATCAAGGTGGGAAAGGCGTTACACCGGCGTCGCGATGAAGTTGTATTGGCGACAAAGTTTGGAATTGTCACAGACTCACCACGAGAAGCTCGGGCGGTTGACGGAAGTCCTCAGAGCGTACGGCGTGCATGCGACGCTTCTTTGCAGCGCCTCATGGTAGATCATATTGACCTCTACTACTTGCATCGGGTAGATCCGAAAGTGCCCATCGAGGAGACGGTTGGCGCGATGGCGGAACTGGTGCCACAGGGGAAAGTACGCCACCTTGGTCTGTCAGAAGCCGCGCCAGACACCGTCAGGCGCGCGCATCGGGTTCATCCAATCGCTGCGGTCCAGACCGAATATTCCCTATTCAGCCGCGACCCAGAAGATGGATTGCTTCAAGCCCTCAGAGAACTCGGAATCGCCCTGGTCGCATACAGTCCACTCGGCCGCGGTTTCCTCAGCGGGCGCTTTCGAAGCCTGGACGATCTGGCTCGTGACGACTGGCGCCGTGGCAACCCACGATTTCAAGGTGACCAGTTTAAGAAAAATGTAGCTACTGCCGATCGCCTGCGCGAGATCGGACGAGAGAAAAAATGCACTCCAGCTCAACTTGCTTTAGCTTGGCTCATTCGTCGACATGACGATGTAATTCCCATTCCGGGCACTAGCAGCCTCGCCCGATTGGAAGAGAATGTGCATGCTGCCGACTTCAACCTCACTGAGGATGATCTCGCTCGCATCGAACAGATTGTTCCCAAGGGCGCTGCTGTTGGCGAGCGATATGCACCCGAAATGATGAAAGTGGTAAATGGATGATCGTGTCGAGACAGGGATGCGTGTTCTTTCATTGCCGCCAGAACACTCGCATCTGAAGTGAAAAGCAGAACATCAAAGTAAGTGCGAGCCGACCTTTTCGCATGAAAGAAATGTAGATCGGATGTCTAGTTCCACCTAAAAGCACAGGGTCTGTACGTCGGTGCACAGAGAGCGCGAATTTGACCGCCGTCCATCGCCGTTTTACTCATTGACGCGGCGGTAGTCGATAATGCTATCTCTATAGACTCATGTTCAACCAGGATGAAAGACATAGTGCAATTCAATTTCAGCTTCCCTGTCGTTTCCTGACGAAGGCGCGATCTGTGAGTATCACGACGAGATTTCTGTTACTCGCGACCCTGCTGTCAGCGTCAGGGCTGGCGCGAGCTCAATTCATCGACACTTTCAACGGCCCTGCGGTCGAGCTCGATCCGGATGGCATAAGAGGATGGCTCTTTCGCGCCGGCGATGGGACCGCCACAATGGATTTCCGTCAGGGCGGCGACGGCTATGCATCAATCTTCGTGGACGCTACCACCGACAAGCGCGGTATCTGGTGGGCGCTGGTTGAGCGCAAGGCCTCCGAGCACATGGATCTCAGCCTGATGCAGAAACCAGGACATGAATTTCGTATCGAAGCCCGCATTCGAGTGAGTCATGCGCCCAGGCGTGTGAATCTGCAGGTCGCCACTCAGAGAAGCACGGACTATGACGCGAACCTGATGGAGTACGACATTGCAGACACCACGAATTGGCACGTGATCAGCATGACCACACACGGCTTTGACGCAAGGCCGGGCGATACCGTGTTTGCTCATATGGCGATGATGGATTGGGGCCTCGAAAAATATCGAGTGGACGTGGACTATATAAAGGTGGATATTGTCGATCCCGCAACTGCCGGACCAGACCTCGGAGACCCGATCCCCTACCACCCCGCTGTCGTGAGTCCGGACAAGTTCTCCCAGCATGTCGCGGTTGCGCATGACAGCATGATCGACCTCATCGATACCGATGTAAACGAGAACGACTGGTCAGTTCAGGACAAGTCTCGCGGCAAGATCAATCTTCTCACTGTGGATGAAACACACGATGTGATCTTGCGGTGGGACTTAGGCAAGTTCGCCGGAAAGAAGGTCGCCGGAAACGGACTCCTGGAACTGACCACATACTCTACGCAGCGCAAAGCCGAGTACGTAAAGGATTTCGGCCTCATCCGTGTTGTCGAGATACTTGGTGGAGATCCCGCGTGGGAACAGAAGGCGGTCACGACCGATAGTTTTTGCCACTACGAACCACTGAATCGCGCCCTCAACACACAGATGATTATCGACTGGCCCGTTGCTCCCGAGGAGGGTTCGAAAACGTACCTGACCATTTCGAAAACGGTGTTGCAAAGAATGATCGACGGAAAAACACACGGCATTGCAATCAAAGCGCTGGGTGCGCTGGATGCCTCGTTTTACTCGATGGAAGATGAACAGGGGAAGTACAGCGCACGACTCCACTTTACTCTCGAACAATAATCAGGGCTTCTTCTCCGGGTGCGCTTTCTGATACCGCTCCAAACCGACGTTGTCGAGGTACTGCATCGCCGCCTTTGCGACCTCCTCGGCATGCTCTCGCGGAACCACGATGACTCCATCGCCGTCAGCCATAACGACATCGCCGGGACGCACGAGCACCCCACCCAAGGTAATTGGCCGATTCACGGACTCGATTTCGTTTCGGCCCGGACGAAAGCCCCGGCCCATTCTTTTGTGATACGCCGGGACCTTGTGATAAATAATCTCGTCACTATCGGCCAGACCTCCGCTGGTAATAACGCCTCGCATTCCCAGCTTCTGCCAATCAAGAATATTGGTAGACCCAATACTCCGAGTATCGTTGTCTCCCTCGGCGTCGATCACGAGCACGCAACCTGGAAACAGAACACTCATGAACGGCTCGCCGGTGATGTTGTCGTACCAATATTCGACATCTTTGTCGGTCGTCCTTGCGAGTCGTTTGTTCGTCGGAACATAGCGGGCCGTGACGGCAATGCCAACGATCCGATGCGTGAAGTGCTCAGTGTCCTTCCACAGTGGACGAATGGATTCATCCACGATGCCGATGTCCTGCAAACCGACGGTATCCATGCCATCGGAGACGTCAGAAACGCGCAAGGGCTCGTATAACTTCAGAATGCGCTGGTTCTCTTCCTGGGAATACTGATGATAGGGAATAAACAATTGCACCTGATCAGGCACGGTCTTGGGAGCTAATTGTGCGGGAGGTTTCGCCGATTGCTCGTTCTGAGCAACCAACGACTGAGTCAGCATTGCAAACCCAAGCAGACATACTCTGAGCCAGAAACAATTCATTCTCGAAGACCTCCGATGGAAACCAGCGCGTGAATTATAAACATTTCGAGTGGCGATTTCCGAGTTCCGAGCAGGCGCGGCAGTTCGCGCACAAGTCCATCGGCATGCTCAATCTCGCAAAGGGTTGGACTTTGGTGCCGGGAGGGGGAGTTGAACCCCCAAGGTGCTAAGCACCGGCGGATTTTGAGTCCGCTGCGTCTGCCAGTTCCGCCATGATAATGAACAACTTAGCTAAAAACTCCTGTAAAACTGTGTAAGTGGATGTGTCAGTATTTGGGTATTTTCCGCAGCTTACCCCGCTCAGAAATCCCCGCTGATGGAGAACACAGGGCGACAGTCGGTGTGCATGTCATATCATGTTGCGGCAAAGGAGCAGCATTCATCCCAATTTATGTTCACGCGAGTGATGGTTTGTCTTCTCTTGACCCTGATCTCGGCACAAGGCCTCTTCGGCGCCGATTTTGAAATGAAGGTCACTGACAAGAATTATCTTGATACTCAAGGCTTCAGCGTTTTTCTTTACGACAGCACTTATCATCCTGTTTTTGTGGACCAAAAGAACACGGCAATGGAGATGATTCTCCACGGCCAGCGCATCGCAACCAACGGTGACGTGCGCCTGATGCCAACACCCGAGCAGTGGGACCTGGTAGCAACCCTCAAAGATCGCCATGCCGACAAGAAGAACAACCGGCTCACCGCCGACCTCGCGTTCCCGACCTTCGACTTCAGTTACACACTGGAAGTGGCAGCGGAGCCAGGCGGTGTGAAGGTCAGCATCAATCTTGATAAGCCACTACCGCAGAAACTTGCGGGGCGCGCGGGATTCAACCTGGAGTTCCTGCCCTCGATCTACATGGGGAAGGCTTACCTGGTCGATGGAACGAAAGCCGGCATCTTCCCGCGAACACCGAACGATCCGATGATTAAGGTGTTGCCCCTGCCTGACGAACCGAAAAAAGCGTATTACCTGGAGGACTGGGATAAGGCCAAGGGATACATGGAGCCGTTGCCCTTCGCCGAGGGTAGAAGCATCACGCTAGGAGTTGACGACGCACTGGCCCGGGTGAACGTAGTATCGGATACGGCTAATCTCATGCTGTTTGATGGACGCGCCCGCGCTCAGAACGGCTGGTTCGTGTTGCGTTCGCTGATCCCTTCCGGCAAGACCACCGGCGCCATTGTCTGGCACATCCGACCGGATGTTATTCCAAACTGGACGCGGCCGCCGGTGATCGCGCACAGTCAGGTTGGTTATGCGCCAAACTTTCCGAAAGTGGCGGTGCTCGAGCTCGACCCGAAATACAACGCCCCGAAGACAGCGAGAGTGCTGCGCCTGATGGAAGACGGATCTTATAAGCAGGTGTTCGAAGGCCCGATCACGCCTTCAACACCGTGGCTGCGCTACGTTTATTCAAAATTCGACTTTACCCCCGTAAAGGACCCCGGGCTGTACGTTATCGAATATGCAGACCAGCGTACGGCGCCGTTCCCCATCGCAACGGACCCTTACGCTAACATCTGGCAGGACAGCCTGGACCATCACCTCGCGGAGCAGATGGATCACGTTTCCGTCCGCGAAGCGTACCGCATGTGGCACGGCGCTTCGCACCTGGATGATGGCCGTATGGCGCCCGTAGTGGGCGAGCAATTCGACGGCTGGAACCAGGCCACAGCAACGGACGGGAAATACAAAGGCGGCGATCACATCCCTGGGATGAACGTGGGCGGCTGGTACGATGCCGGCGATTTCGACCTCGAGGAACCGGCGCAACTGAGCGTCATTCAGAGCCTCGCTCTCGCGTATCGCGAATTCAATATCAAGTATGACGAACTGACGGTCGATGAAACCGCGCGTACGGTTGAGATGCACCGTCCCGATGGCGTGCCGGATACAGTTCAGGAAGTCAAACACGGCGCACTTTATATCCTGGCGCAGTTTCACAACATCGGACACGCAATCCGCGGAACTCACGAACCGGATCTGCGCCAGTACACACAAGTGGGTGACGGAGCGTCGAAGACCGATGGCCGCATCTACGATCCGAAGCTCAGCCCGAACGAAGTGAAGGGCGACTATTCGGGCAAGCCAGATGACCGCTGGATCTTTACTTCGAACAATCCGTTTTTCCAGTGGAATGCCATTGCTGCTCTTGCCGCGGCGGCGGATACGCTCAAAGGGTGGGATGACGCATTAGCGAAAGACTGCCTCGAGACCGCGATCAAAGCATGGAACGACACGAAGGCCCACCCAACGGAGTATCCGACCGACTTAGAGCGAGGAACTGCGGCAGGTGCGCCAGCAGGTGGTGTACTGGCTGCGTCTCAAGGTGTGGTCTCCGGTGCTCGAGGTACTCGTAAGCCGGCGGGAGGTTCGGGTGCTGCAACAAGCTCCGGCACGACTAGCGCACCACCGGCTCCGCCACCCGCATTCCGGCGTGGTGGGTTTGGCGTTGGAATGGACTGGGCTGCGGCCCTGGAACTGACCATCGCCACAAATGGCGCCGAGCCATACAAATCTCGGGTAAAAGAGTTGTTCCCCCAGATGATCACGCCGCAGCAGATGGAGTTCCGTGGTTGGACTGCAGTTCGCGCATTGCCTTATCTGGACGCGAGCGCGAAAGATCAAATGCGCGAAGCGGTGAAGACATACATGGCAGGGCTGGACAAGCGGCTCGACGAAACTCCGTTCGGCGTGCCGCCGAGCCTCGGCACCTGGGGCGGATCTGGCGCCGTGGTGGACATGGCGATCCGAATGTATTTTCTGCACAAGACATTTCCGGATCTCGTGGGTCCCGAGTACACACTTCGCGCCGTGAACTACATTCTCGGCACGCACCCGGTTTCGAGCACTTCGTATGTCGCTGGAGTTGGTACGGTCTCAAAGACCATGACCTACAGCAACAATCGCGCCGACAATTCTTACATTCCGGGCGCGGTGATTCCGGGATACATCATCATCAAGCCGGATTTTCCTGAATGCATCGACGACTTCGGATTTCTCTGGTTCGAGGATGAAGCCGTCGTGGCCGGATCGGCAAGCTGGGTGGTGGCCGGCAACGCTGCGGACGCAATCATTAAGGATTCAAAGTAGACCGGTACTAAAATCGTCCCAGCATTGCCATGCTACCGGCAGTTTTGAAAGCATCTTCGATTTGTGAGCACACGCAGTTCCGTCAACGGATGCCCAGACATCTCCGGCTCGCACAAGATCTTGGGCGTGTCATGACAGCAGATATTACACACGCTTCAAGGGAAGATCACGCGGAGTGCATAAGCGTATTTGGTTGGGGCCTGTGCCGGCATACGGACGTGGAGGCCGTCGGAGCGCTGGTCGAATTGGAGTTTCGCATCGCTGCCTAACAAGGTTACGGACTGTACATGTTCGCTGCCGGCCGTGGACGCGAGCGCGTGAATCACGGCCTCGCCGTTCGTCGGCCAGTCGAGCCCGATCGCGTACAGCACGTTGCCCTTGGTCGTGAAACGAAAGTCTTCGGCTGTATAGCGTGTTGTGTCGGTATCGTGAAAGGATCCCGCCGCTACTTTGGTTGGGCCTTCACCAAAGATCCTCCATGGCCGAGTGCCGTAGATCGACTCTCCGTTCACATTCAGCCACGCGCCGACGTCGAGAAGAACTTGCTGCACTTCCTCTGGGATGGTGCCGTCAGAGCGTGGACCGATGTTCAACAGCAAATTGCCATTCTTGCTGACAATATCGATGAGTTGATGGACCACGAAATCAGGCGATTTGAACGTATCGTCCTTGATGTAGCCCCAGGATTTATTACTTATAGAGGTGTCGGTCTGCCAGTAGAGGGGACGTATGTCGCCCAGCTGTCCGCGTTCCAGGTCGAGCACCGCGGAATGCTCCTGCATGGCGTAGTCCTTGTAATTGATGACCCCGATATGGTCGCCGTACTTCAGAGAACTGTTGTAGTAAAAGGCCGCGAACCTGGTGAGATTTACCCGGATCGAAGCTTGTCCGATCCACCAATCGAAGTAGACGATGTCGGGATGATACTTTTCCACGAGTTCGGCGCCGCGAGCAAGCCAGTCGTCCGCCCATGCAGAAGAGACATATGTAAAGTCATCGTTAAGCGGGACGCCCGAGGGGGGCGACAACCAGTTATGAGCCGGTCCGTAGAATGCAGCGTATTGCGGATCGTTCACATCAGAGGGAATACTGCGGCCCACGCCGAGAAAAAAATTGTGCTCGACGCGATGAGATGACACTCCAAAGTGCAGCCCCGCAGCCCGGACGGCTTTACCCAATTCTCCCGTAGTGTCGCGATGGGGACCCATTTTGGCGACGGTCCAGTCACTCAATCCGCTGTCGTACATCGCAAAGCCATCGTGATGTTCCGCCACAGGCACGACGTACTTTGCGCCTGATTTTTTGAACAGCTCGGCCCAAGCAGCCGGATCGAAATGTTCGGCTTTGAACATTGGGATGAAGTCCTTGTAGCCGAACTTATCCTGCAGGCCATATGTCTCCAGATGATGCTTATATTCTGGCGATCCGGGCACGTACATATTTCGTGGATACCATTCATTGCCGAAAGCTGGAACCGAGTAGGCTCCCCAATGGATGAAAATGCCGAACTTCGCGTCCTTGTACCATTCGGGAACCTCGTACCTCTGAAGCGATTCCCAGTCGGCGCGGAACGGACCCTGCTGATCCATTTTGTCGACCTGTTTCAGCAAGTCGGCGCGTGCTGTGTCGTATTTGCTGCTCGCTTTCTGCCAAATCTGATCGATGCTCTCAGGGTCCTGCGACGCGGTTGGGGCGGTGGTGATCTGGGCATGCGTCAAAGGAAGTGCCGACAAGACCACCATGATTGTGCCTGCTCTAAGAATTGAGAGAGAACGAGATGAAAACATTGTGACCTTTCTTGAGACGCATCGCAGAGTTTTGCGCAGAGCAATTCGACAAACAACAAGAACATCAATCCATGGTGACCATGATTTTTCTAAAACGTGGTGGATTCTCGCTCCAGGCACGCAGCGCATCGCCTGCCTCTGCGAGAGGAACAACTGAACTCACGGCTTCATCAACCGGAAACATTCCGCCTTCGAGGAACTTGATCACGGTCTCGAAATCCTCCGGTTGTGCATTTCTGGAGCCGAGAATATCCAATTCCTTCTGTACGAACAGCCTGGTTTCGTAACTGATCGGTTCCTTTGCATATCCGATGTAGACCACTCTCCCGGTGAATGCGACCTCTTCGACCGCTGCTCGAAATGTCGTTGCGGTGCCAATGGCTTCGATGGCAACATCTGGTCCCCGGTCGTCAGTCATTTCCATCAATCGGTCGTGTATCGGCTCTCGCTTGCTATTAATGGTGAGTTGAGCACCAGCCATCCGCGCTAGCTCGAGCTTCTGATCATCTACGTCAATGCAGATCGTGCGCGCACCCCGGGAACTTGCAGCTGCTACGACACCGAGGCCCACTCCGCCGCAACCCCAGATGGCAACCGTATCTTCCGCAGTGACACGTCCACGTGCCACGGCATGAAACCCGACGGTCAGCGGTTCCACCAAGCACAGTTCTTTCAGCGTCAGCTTCGCGGGATATAGTTTTTCTCGCGGCATCACAATGAATTCGGTGAGGGCGCCATCCCTTTGCACGCCGAGAGTCTGGTTGAACTGGCAAGCATTTCGACGGCCACGCCGGCAGGAAGAGCACTCGCCGCAACTGGTGTACGGAAAGACTGCCACGTTCATTCCCGCAGGCAATACGCCCAAGCGCCCAGGATCTTCGACGACGGTCGCCGATACTTCATGGCCCAGAATGCGAGGATACGTGACTAGTGGATTGAGTCCGCGGAACGAATTCAGATCACTGCCGCAGAATCCCACCATGCGGACTTTGAGAAGCACGTTCGTATCAGTGAGCGCAGGATCAGCGATGGTCTCGAGATCGGTCTGACCCGGCTTGTGAAGCACGAGCGCTCTCATGTCTGTACTCCGTGGAAAATAATCGGTAAAGTTATCGGTGTCAACAATGGAAGCACGGGACGGGAACCGGCTTCCGTGGCAAGGCTCTATTACGTTCGAGAATCGGCGAACTGGAGCTTCTTAACTGACGGCCTACCTATGAACGTACGAATGAAGGACATCGCGAAGGACCTTGGAGTGTCCCTGATCACGATTTCCAAGGTTTTGAGAAACCATCCTGACATCGGAGACCAAACTCGTGAGCGGGTTCTCGCACGCGTGAAAGAGTTGGACTATCGTCCTAACTTTGCGGCGCGTAGCCTGGTGACCGGCCGCTCATATCTTGTGGGCCTGATCGTCCCCGATCTGCTGCACCCCTTCTTTGCGGAAGTTGCCAAGTCCCTCAGCGAAGTTTTGCGACAGAGCGGCTACTATCTGATCGTTTCCTCCTCGGACGAAGATCCAGATCTTGAGGAGGTCGAGATCAATCATTTGATGGCACGGCGACTCGATATCCTAATCATTGCATCGTGCCGCACGACTGTAGACGTTTTCTTTCGAATCGAAAAGCAGAACATACCTTATGTATTGATCGATCGATGCTTGCCGGGCCTTTCGACGAACTTCGTAGGCGTGGATGACGAATCGGTAGGGAGGCTTGCGACCAAGCACCTCATTGATATCGGCTGCAAAAAGATTGCGCACATTTGTGGACCGGAGATCAGTCCTGGGATTCGCCGGCTGGAAGGATACAAACGGGCGCTCTCGCAAGCTCAGATGAGAGTAACGGATGATTACATCATCAGGCAGCGCAAGGGAGATGTCGGAACGAAACAGGGCGGCGCAGAAGCGATGCGGCAACTCCTAACCCTCAAGCCCAGACCTGACGGATTATTCTGCTTCAATGATCCTTGGGCAATGGGTGCCATGAATTATGCGTTGGATCACGGAGTTCGAATTCCCGAGGATTTGGCGATCGTGGGATGCGGAAACCTCCACTATGACGACTCGCTTCGTGTTCCACTCTCCAGCATCGATCAGCACAGTCGCAACATCGGAGAAGAAGCTGGGCGCATCGCGCTACGCATTCTGAACTCAAAAGCACCCCCAAAGCCGGAGACTCTGGTGATCCAGCCCGAGTTGATTGTGCGCGAGTCGACCCGGCGACGCCAGGGCAAGGACATTTCAAAAAAGTTGCGCGCAAGTGTTAAGCGAAGCCAACGGCCTTAAAGAGCCGCTCGTTTCCGCGGCGTTGTGGTTTTTAGCATTTAAAATCGCTACAGTTAGCGTTACTGTGAGACGCACTTTTAAACGAATGAGAATAAACTTGCTTCCATCCGCCGGCTTTGGGACCTTTCTTTTTCTCGGCCTGTGCTGGCTTACCTGGACCGCGACAGAGGCAACCGCCCAGCTGTGGGATGTGCCCCCGCTACCTCCAGTCAAGTACGAGCGAGCTCAGGACGGTATCACGGCCACGATCGGAAACGAGAAAGTTCACCTTTCCGTTTGCCGCCCCTCCGTCATTCATTTTGTCGCTTCGCCGGACCCGCCCAACATGATTCGACAGAACCCGCCATGGATGCTCGATTCAAAGGAGTCGTGTCCAGGCGCGAAGTTCCAAATTTCACAAAGTTCCGATGCAGCGATCCTGACGACCGATACGTTGAAGATCGAGCTCTCGCTCAAGTGGGGGCAACGTTCAATTCAGCACAGCAGGAGGCGAGAATCTCTTGCGCGAGCGGAACTCGATACCCCGCACGTACGAACCGACCGTGCTGAATGGCGAAAAGACGTTTCACGTAGAAGACCGATTTGCGCCAGATTTCTCGGAAGGCTTCTATGGTTTGGGCCAGCACCAGAGCGGAATGTTCAACTACCGAGGCGCTACCGTTGAACTTGGGCAGAACAACACAGATGTTGCGATTCCTTTGCTGTTGTCGAGCAAAGGCTACGCCTTGATGTGGAACTCCGCCTCGCTGGCGCACGTTGACAATCGTTTCCCGCTGGAATTGAATTTCGATTCACTTGCCGGTCATGTCGTCGACTACTACTTCATTTACGGCCCCGAGATGGATCAGCTCATTCAGGAATATCGGAACCTCACCGGACACGCCCCACTGCTGCCGAAATGGTCCTACGGATTCTTCCAGTCGAAGGACCGCTACGTCTCGCAAGAAGAAGTTTTACGAATCGCACATCGCTATCGCGAGGAGCACATACCGCTCGATGCAATTGTTCAGGATTGGTTCTGGTGGAAAGCGGAAGGCGCCCCGATCTTCAATTCGAATTTCCCGGATGTCCCCGGTGAGCTAGAACAACTCCACGGTGAACACGTCCATGCCATGCTCTCGGTGTGGGGGCTCTTTGATTCGAAGTCCCAGAACTTCGCGGAGATGACAAAGCAACACCTGGATGTTCCCAACGCCCATGTTTACGACGCGACGAATCCGAAAGCGCGTGATTTCTTTTGGCAGAATCTCGCAGGCAAGTTGTTCTCGCTGGGGTGGGACGCATTTTGGCTGGACAGCGCGGAACCAGAGGAATATTGGCCGCACATGGGCGATGCAATCTTGCAAAACAAATGGATCTCCATCGGCAATGGCGCCGAATATACGAACATCTTTCCGTTCATGCACACGCTGGGAGTCCAGGAACACTGGAAAGCTTCCACTCAACAAAAGCGAGTTTTCCTGCTGACGCGGTCTGCTTTCCTTGGCCAGCAGCGAGTCGGAGCGGCAGTCTGGTCAGGTGATGTATATGGCTCGTACTGGGGCTTACGCCATCAAGTGGCCGCAGGGTTGAATTTTGCGCTCTCCGGCTTTCCCTACTGGACAACCGATATCGGCGGCTATTGGCCACCACATGACAATCCTGTTGAGGATCCAAAGTTCCAGGAACTTTACGCACGCTGGTTCGAGTATGGAACCTTCTGCCCCATTTTTCGCACGCACGGACACCGGCCGCAGAATGAAATCTGGGCCTTCGATAAAGTCGAGCCGATTCTCGTCAATTACGATAAGCTGCGCTACCGCCTGATGCCCTATATCTATTCTCTGGCATGGCGTGTGACAAATGACGACTATACGATCCAGCGGCCGCTGGTGATGGATTGGCGAACCGATGTGAGAGTTCGCGACATTGGTGATCAGTTCATGTTCGGTCCTGCGCTCCTCGTCAACCCAGTTCTTCAGCCCGATACGACCCACAGGACCCTGTACCTACCTGATGCCGCTGCTTGGTACGATTTCTGGACGGGGCAATCGAAAAGCGGCGAACGGGAGATCGATGCGGACGCGCCTCTCGATCGCATTCCCCTTTTCGTGCGTGCCGGTTCCATTGTTCCCCTCGGTCCGGAAATTGAGTATGCGGACGAGAAGCCTGCAGGACCGATTGAGCTAAGGATTTATACCGGGGCCGATGGAGAGTTCGACCTTTATCAGGACGCCGGTGATGGCTACGACTATGAGCACGGCGCGCACTCTGTCATTCCATTGCACTGGTCAGAATCAACACGCACTCTGAGGATTGGACAGCGAGAAGGAACTTATCCCGGAATGCCGGCAAGTATTGAGATGAAGATTGTGTTCGTAACTGCCGGGCACGGATCTGGTCTCGAGCCCACCTCTAATCCCGACAAGCGGGCTGATTACGCTGGGCAGGCAATATCGGTTCACGCGCCCTAACATCGTCGCTTGAACCCGTCGCAACTTGTTTGGTTACTCACAGGTCGAATGAAACATTCCAGAATCGTACCGTTGGCTGCACTCATCCTCATCATCGCCTTCGTCGCCCCCACTTCCTTCGCGCAAGACACCTCCACCCTCCCGTACATGAATCCCAAGCTCTCTCCCGAAGAGCGCGCCGCCGATCTCGTTCGTCGGATGACCCTCGAAGAAAAGGCGTCACAGCTTGTGAATCAGGCGCGCGCCGTCCCTCGCCTGAACATTCCTTCTTACGATTGGTGGAGCGAGGCGTTGCACGGCGTCATTTCTGACGGTGTCACGGAATTTCCTGAGCCGATCGGCCTTGCCGCCACCTTCGATGTGCCCGGCATTCACGAGATGGCGACCGCTATTGGCATTGAAAGCCGAATCAAACATGCGCAGCACCTGCGTGCAGGCCACTCCAACATTTTCGAGGGTCTCGATTTCTGGGCGCCGAACGTCAATATCTTTCGCGATCCGCGCTGGGGACGCGGCCAGGAAACCTATGGCGAAGATCCGTTCCTGAGCGCTCGGTTAGCGGTCGCCTTTGTCACCGGCATGCAAGGCGATGATCCTCATTATTACCGGGTTATCTCCACGCCCAAGCACTATGCCGTTCACAGTGGTCCCGAGCCCACTCGCCATTTCACCGACGTGGACGTTAGCATGCACGACGAGGAAGATACCTACTTGCCCGCATTTCGCGCGGCTGTCGTCGAGGGCCATGCCGGATCGGTCATGTGCGCTTACAACGCAATCAACGGAGAGCCCGCGTGCGCGAGTCAGTTCCTGTTGCAGCACACTCTTCGTGGCGCTTGGGACTTCCAGGGCTACGTCGTCTCCGATTGCGATGCTGTCCGCAACATCTTTAACGGCCACCACTATCGTCCCACGCAGCCGCAGGCTTCGGCGATCTCAGTAATCCGCGGCATGGATAACGAATGCATCGACTTCGCAAAAGTAACCGACGACCACGATTACAAACCGTACATCGAGGCTGTACAGCAGGGCTATCTTCCCGAAAGCTCGGTTGACACCGCGCTCATTCGCCTCTTTACAGCTCGTATGCGTCTTGGCATGTTCGATCCGCCTGCGACCATGCCATACATGAACATCGATGAGAAGCAACTCGACAGTCCGGCTCACCGCGAGCTCGCCCGCCGCATCGCCAACGAGTCTATGGTTTTGCTTAAAAACGATGGCGTCCTCCCGCTGAAGTCTGCCAAACGCATCGCCGTCGTGGGCCCCCTCGCGGATCAGACCACCGTTCTGCTCGGCAACTATAGCGGCAGACCCTCGCACACAATCAGCGTGCTGGAAGGAATGAAAGCCGAGTTCCCCAACTCAAAAATCACCTACGTGCCGGGCACTCAGTTTTTTTCCCATCAGGCAGACCCCGTGGCCGTATCTGTCCTGACCACGCCGGATGGCAAGCCCGGCCTCAATGCTGAATACAGTTTGCGTCCCAGCTTGGACGCAAAGCCGACTTCTCTCACCTCGCGGGTCGAGTCCACCGTGAATCTGAATGAGAGCAATCTTCCCGAACAGGCGAAGGGAGTTCACGATCTATCAGTGAAGTGGACTGGCTCGCTCACACCAGCTACAACCGGTGACTATCTATTGGGACTCAGCGTCGATGGCTTCGGTCGCCTGTCAGTGGACGGAAGAGAGATTATGACGCTCTGGGGCAAGAACATAAATCTAAGCCCAGTTCACCTTGAAAAAGGTCACCCGATAAAGATCGAGGTCCTCTATGGACGCAACGGAGACGGTAAGCCGGAAGCGCAGCTCCTGTGGGCTCCCGTGAACAACGTTCCGGATCCCGCAGCACTAACGGCTGCGAAGAATGCCGATGTCGTAGTCGCCGTAGTCGGCATCACCAGCCGTCTCGAAGGGGAAGAGATGCCGGTGAGCCAACCGGGCTTCTCCGGCGGCGACCGCACCAGCCTGGATTTGCCCAAACCCGAAGAAGATCTGATTGAGGCGCTTGCGGTCAGTGGCAAGCCCCTCGTCATCGTGCTGATGAACGGCAGCGCACTCGGCGTGAACTGGGCGAAAGAGCACGCCAACGGCATACTCGAATCCTGGTATTCCGGCGAAGAAGGCGGAACCGCGATCGCTGAAACCCTTAGCGGAAAAAACAACCCCGCCGGACGTCTTCCTGTCACCTTTTACAAAGATGTTCGCCAGCTTCCAAACTTCGAAGATTATTCAATGAAAGGACGCACCTATCGCTACTTCGAGGGCGAACCGCTCTGGCCGTTCGTGTACGGCTTGAGTTATACAGCGTTCACTTACAGCGATCTCAAACTGCCCGCCGCACCTCTTAACGGCGGCGATCCGCTGCACGCCTCGGTCACGGTGGGGAACACCGGAAAAGTCTCCGGCGACGAAGTCGTCGAGCTCTACTTGCAGTTCCCCGATATCGCCGGTGCGCCGCGCCGCGCTCTTCGGGGATTCCAACGCGTCCATCTGGAGCCCGGAGCTAGTCAGAACGTGGAGTTCCAGTTGAGTCCGCGTGACCTCAGCATGGTCACCGATTTGGGGCATATCATCGTCGCGCAAGGCAAATACATAATCTCAATCGGGAGCGGTCAACCGGGAACAGGAGTTCCGTCTGTGAGTGGGAACTTTGAGATCAAAGGGCAAATCATGCTGCCGGAATAGCCTTGCGCTGCTTCTGATTGCGACGGAATACCAATTCTCGCTGCATTGAAGGCGCCGTAGGGGAATGAGATGTTTGCGGCTTCGTGATTCCAGTGCAGGCGCGGCTTGACGATCAACTGCGAGATTGAGGCGATATGCAATGGCGATTCTTAAGAAACGTGCTTCTGGCTCTTCTCTCGGCCACTTGTGCTTGGGCGCATCAATCAGGCTCCTGCGCGAATCTGGCAAACTTCAAAGCCGACAGCGTTGAAATCACCAAGGCGGTTGCCATTGCTGCCGGGACAACGGAAGCTATTCCCTGGAACCAGACTCGCAGCGCACCTCTGCCCGCGTATTGCCGAGTCGAAGGCGTGATGAATCGCCACACCGGAGTTGACGGAGAAGAATTCGGAATCACCTTCGCATTGGCCATGCCCGACAAGTGGAATGGCGACTTTCTAATGCAGGGTGGGGCTGGTAGCAACGGCGTTGTAACGGCGCCTCTGGGATTAAATGCTGCTGGCATCATGCCCGCTCTGATGCGCGGATTTGCGGTCGTAAGCACGGACACCGGTCATAAGAGCCATCATCCTGGATTTGATTTCGCTTTTACGCGAGATCAGCAGGCGTATTTGGATTTTGCGTACCTCGCGAATGCCGAGGTGGCGGAGTTCGCGAAACAACTCATTGCGCAACACTACGGCAAACCGGCGGCCTTTTCGTACTTCTCCGGCTGTTCCACCGGTGGCCGCGAAGGCATGATCCTTTCGCAGCGTTATCCCACAGCTTTCGACGGCATCGTCTCTGGCGACCCCGCGATGCGTACCGGGCTTTCCAATCTCGCGATTGGCCGGTGGATTCCCATTACCTTCAATCAAATTGTTCCCAAAGATGCGAATGGCAAACCAATCATCGAGCAAGCTATTACCGACAACGACCGAAAGCTGATAAGGGATGCCCTGATCAAGAAGTGCGATGCTAAGGATGGTCTTGCTGACGGCTTGATCTCCGATCCTCTCGCATGCGACTTCGACCCTGAGATGTTGGCGTGCAAGGGCGAAAGGAACGATTCCTGCCTGGCTCCAGAAAAAGCGGCCGCCATCAAGAATGCCCTCGCAGGTCCGAAGACCTCGACCGGAACGCAAGTCTACGCTGGCTTTCTTTACGACACAGGTATAACGAATGGTCCGCCGCTCCGGGGATTGCTTTCACCGGGGCGCGGCATCTTCGGACCTGCAACGACGGATATGTCAATGGATGTTGGTAAGGAAGCCCTGGAGGCCATCCAACCGCTAGTGGACTCAATGTCCACCAACCTGACGACTTTCTCCGCGCACGGAGGAAAACTAATCTTTTACCACGGCGACAGCGACCCGTGGTTCTCTCCGCTCGACACGTTCGACTACTACAAAGAAATGGCAGCTGCCAATGGCGGGCTCGGCGACGTATCCAAATGGAGCCAGTTCTACTTCGTTCCCGGAATGAGTCACTGTGGTGGAGGGCAGGCGCTGGATCAGTTTGATCTGTTAGGCGCGATCGTTGACTGGGTCGAGAAGGGAACGGCACCGAGCTCAGTAGTCGCGACTGGCAAAGCGTTCTCTGGGCGCAGCCGGCCGCTGTGTCCTTACCCGAAGCACGCACAATATAAGGGCCAAGGAGACACGGAAGATGCAGCCAGCTTTGAGTGCCGTTGAATTCCGCAAAGAAGGATATCGTCTGCTGATGCGTTCACTTCTTGTCGGCTTCGTGCTGACCGTTCTGGGTAGCACTGCGCCAATATTGGCTGCTCAAAAGGTTGAAATGTCGATTGACACATCCAAAACCGGGGCGAAGATCGACCGCAACATTTTCGGGCAATTCGCAGAGCATCTTGGGCAGGGCATTTACGAAGGCGTCTGGGTGGGGCCCGATTCCAAGATCCCAAACACGCGTGGGATTCGCAACGATGTTGTGACGGCTCTAAAAGCGATCAAGGTTCCGAATGTTCGCTGGCCCGGCGGCTGCTTCGCCGATGAATACCACTGGCGTAAGGGCATCGGCCCTCAACGGCTCGTGACTCTCAACCCCAATTGGGGCGGAGTGACTGAACCGAACACGTTCGGAACGCATGAGTTCATGGACTTCATCGATCAGATCGGGGCGGAAGCGTATGTTTCGATCAATGTCGGTTCCGGGACTCCGCAGGAAGCCGCCGAGTGGCTGGAATACATGACCGCAGCAGCGCCGACGACACTGGCAAAAGAACGTGCCGCCAACGGGCATCCCGCTCCCTACAAAGTCGCATTGCTCGGCATCGGTAACGAAAGCTGGGATTGTGGCGGAAACATGACACCCGACTATTACGTCAGCCAGATGAAGATCTACAGTCGCTTTGTAAGGAATTTCAATCCCGCGCAGCAGGAAAAGCAGCAGATGCTCAAGATCGCCGTCGGTCCGGGCGGCGATGGCCCGCGATGGACCGACTGGACGGAAACCGTGATGAAGGCTTATCAGCAACACACTTGGAGCTGGGACATTAACGGACTGTCCATGCACAGCTACACAGTCGGGCATTGGCCGCCTTCCTATGCGTCAGTGGGATTTGGCGAAACTGAGTACAGCGAAATTCTCAAATCGACTTTGGAAATGGAAGGTCTCATCAGCAAGCACTCGGCGATCATGGACAAGTATGACCCGGACAAGAAGGTAGCGCTCGTGGTTGATGAATGGGGAGGCTGGTATGCGCCCTTGCCGGGCAGCAATCCGGGGTTCCTGGTTCAGCAGAATAGCCTGCGCGACGCCATCCTCGCGGCCCTGAACCTCAACATCTTCGCTCGTCATGCCGACCGGGTTCGCGGCGCTAATATCGCACAGATGATCAACGTGCTGCAGGCGATGATTATCACCGACAAAGAGAAGATGGTCCTGACTCCGACCTATTACGTTTTCAAAATGTACGTGCCGTTCCAGAACGCCACATTCGTGCCGGTGACTTTTGATGCTGGTTGGTACACCCATGGGGCCGTGAGGCTGCCCCGAGTGGACGCGATCGCAGCGAAAGACGCGAATGGCAAGTTGTGGCTGGAGATTACTAATCTCGATCCCAACCAACCGGTCGAAATCGAGGCCGGCCTGGCGGGCGTTACCGCAAAAACAGCGAGCGGCGAAACTCTGACCGCGCCGAAGGTGGATAGTGTCGACACCTTCGACACACCTGACACAGTCACGCCGCGGCCGATCTCGGCGAAGCTTCAGGGCGGCAAACTAACTTTGAAGCTGGCGCCTAAGTCTGTAACCGTCGTTTCAGTTGAGCAGTGATCCAACCGGATCCTGCGACCGCAACGCCGAAGCTAACGAAAAGCTACCGCTGGACGCTCTATGGTTCACATTTGATGGCACTGAAGGAGAACAAACATGCGGAGATTCGCAATACTGGTCCTCTTGTCTTTTAGTTTTTGTTCGGCGCAGGAATCGAGCAGTTTTCAGCCGTCTGCGACGAACGTCTGGGCAGCGGAGTATCCACGGGTTGACAACACCGGCAGAGTGCAGATTCGGGTGAAAGCTCCCGACGCCACCAAGGTTCGAGTGAATTTCTGGAGCGGGCCCAAGGCGGACATGGAGAAACAGCCGGATGGATTCTGGACCATCACGACTCCGCCGCTGGTTCCCGGATTTCACTATTACACCTTGATTATTGATGGAGCGGAGGTCAGCGATCCCAACACCCACGCCTTCTTCGGAGGAGGCAGGCCGGCGAGTGGCGTAGAAGTTCCGGAGCCGGGCTCTACCTATTATTCGGCGCAAGATGTGCCGCACGGCGCGGTTCGCGAAGTCTGGTACAACTCGAAAGTGACGGGGACGTGGCGGCACGCATTGGTCTATCTGCCTCCGAACTACGACGCGCAGACCAAGACACGCTATCCAGTCCTCTACCTGCAACATGGCGCCGGTGAAGACGAGACCGGCTGGATCCGCCAGGGCAACGCAAATTTCATCCTGGATAACTTGATCGCAGCTAAGAGTTGCAAGCCGATGATCGTGGTGATGGCCTATGGCTATGCGCATCGCGCCGGCGAGGCGCCTGTCGATTTGTTCGCAAAGGGATTTGGGTCACCTGAAATGTTGAAGGCAATGCAGGATATGGCTGCGGCATTCGAAGATGATGTAACACAGGCTCTGATCCCATTCATTGATGCCACTTTCCGCACCTTATCCGACCGTGACCATCGCGCGATGGCAGGCCTATCGATGGGGGGCATGCAAACATTCCAGATCACGCTGGATCATCTCGATCTCTTCTCTTACATTGGGGGTTTCAGTGGAGCGGGCGGGATGCTCGTGCTCGGAAATCGGAAACTGGATCCCAAGACCGACTACAACGGAGTGTTCGCTGATCCGGCAGCATTCGCCAAGAAAGTGCACTTGCTCTGGCTTGGCGTAGGAACGAATGAGCCAGAAAGAATCCGCTCAGGACTCCAGCGACTGCACACATCGCTTCAGGAAGCAAACATACAACACATTTTCTACGAATCACCCGGCACCGACCACGAGTGGCAAACCTGGCGCCGCGATCTGAAGGATTTTGCACCGCGACTCTTCTGATCCAGCCCAGGCCCGATGGTCGAGGCTCTGGAACCCTGAGAGTGTGGAAGAGGTGTGTAATCCATGCTCACTCAAGATCTTGTAAGTAGATTTACTGTTTTCAGCTGGATAGACTGAACGCTGGTTGGTTATATATTGGCGCAAGATCCGCTGCGTCTGCTGCACAGGTTCATCGCACGCGGAGAGCGAGCCCAAGTAGCCGCGTATTGTATGGGTTCTTGAAATGGTGCCGGGAGGGGGAGTTGAACCCCCAAGGTGCTAAGCACCGGCGGATTTTGAGTCCGCTGCGTCTGCCAGTTCCGCCATCCCGGCTTGAGGAAGGCAGATTCAGGTTAGCACAGCAAAACCGCAACACCCAAAAATGTCCATCGTAATTTGTCATGCAATTTGCCCGCAATCACCTATTCGCAAAACGAATCTCATAAATTTGTAACTCCCACTCGTTTGCTGCCTGGCACGTGACACCGATCTTTTATTTTCATCGACTTCTTCATTGATGAAAACCTCTGTTTATCGCTGTCATAGATTTCTTTTTTCAAAATTTCTCTAATCGCCGCAACAAAAACATTCGATTGGACACTCTCGCGACCACGAAATAGATTTCCCTCAACTTCGCGGTGGTTCCACCATGCACAGGAGGGAAACCTTGCAGTTCATTCGACTTCGCATCGCGCTTTTAGCACTCGTGTTGGTTGTCGTCGTGCTCGGAACAGCAGTCGGTTGGGCGCAGAGTTCTCCTACGACCGAGGAATTAGAAAAAAAGATTGACGACTTGCAGAAGCAGTTGTCGGACGTGAAAGCGCAACTTTCAGCTATGCAGCCTGCGAGCGCGCCGGCAGCCTCGCAGAGTCTGGTGTCTTCGGGATCGCCGTCGCAGCCCGCTACTCCTGCTCCAACGCTCTCGAGTCTTCTCGGAGGGACAACTCTGAGTGGGTTTGTCGATGCGTACTACGGATACAACTCGAACCAGCCTTCGAATTTCACCAACAGCAATCAATTTTTTAATCCGTACTCGAACCAGTTCGGATTGAACATGATTGAGCTGGTAATGGACAAAGCTCCCGACCCTAGTGCCAGCCGCACCGGGTACCATGTTGCGCTCGGGTTTGGTTCGGCAATGAACGCGATCAACGGTAGCGATCCCGCCGGATTGGGATTCGCTCAATATCTCAAAGAAGGATATTTTTCCTACCTCGCTCCAGTCGGCAAAGGTCTCCAGATTGATGTTGGAAAATTCGTCACTCCCGCCGGCGCTGAGGTGATCGAGAGCAAGGACAACTGGAATTACACGCGCGGCCTGCTCTTCTATTATGCGATTCCCTACTTCCACTACGGCGCGCGCGCGAAATATGTCTTCAATGACAAGTTTTCGCTTACCGGATATCTGGTGAACGGCTGGAACAACATTGTCGCAACCGAGAGTGGCAAAACTTATGGTCTCAGCGTCGGGTGGAATCCGACGAAGAAGGTCAGCGTCATTGAAAATTATCTTGCCGGTCCTCAGCTCGCGGCCACGGTCGATCCCGGAGGCAGCAATTCGAGCTGGCGGCAGTTGTGGGACACCGTAGTTACGTACTCGCCGAACTCCAAGTTGTCGCTGATGGTGAACGGGGATTATGGCCGCGGAGATCGCTTCTGCCTGCTTTCGTCTGGTTCAGGATTGCCCTGCATCGCCGCAAGCGCACCGGTTTCCTGGTATGGCGCAGCGGGATACGTCAAGTACGCGTTCAACAACAAGTGCACAATCGCCACGCGCTACGAATATTTCAGCGATCCGAATGGGTTCGCCACGGCACTCGGTCCGGGGCTCGGACAGCATTTGCAGGAAGGCACCTTCACTTTCGAGCGCGATATCGCTTCACACATCATCAGCCGGCTGGAGTATCGGCACGATGCGTCAAGCGAGCCGTTTTTTCAAAAGGGATCGAAGCCCTTCTCGGAGAGGTCGCAGAATACGGCAACACTCGGCCTAATTTTTACGTTCAGTACCGCGGAGACAAAGTAGATTTTTTCCGCCGGTCGCCTGTTCGGGACTGACAATACGCGGGTTGGTTTGGAGCGCGCAACCTCCTGCCATGACCAAGATGGTTTCAGGCCAACCCGCGCCAGTTTTTTGACCGATGGCTTTGGAATTTGACCCCATCGACACACGCTCACACGCTGCCATTTTCTTTCCTCACACATCCCAATTAAACTGTGAGCCTTATGATCACCCCTACGCAGCCGAACTTTAATCTCGTTAATACCGCCGAGTATCGCGAAACCTACGCCAACAGCGTGCAAGTCCGCGTGAGTGTCTGGGACTTTTTTCTGGTTTTCGGAACCATGCAACAGCCCGCTGAAAATCAAGTTGAGGTGCGGAATTTTCAGGGCATTTATCTAAGTCCACAGCAGGCAAAGGCGCTGGCTTCAATTCTGCACCAGAACGTGACCAACTACGAGAGCACGTTCGGAGAAATCAAGCTCGACCCGCGAGTGCAACCGGCCGGCCCGGTGCACTGATTTCTGAACGGCGACTCACAACTTGGGGCTTGGAAGACTGCCGTCTTGTTCGTACTCTTTGCGGCTGTCTTGATCGGGCTTCACGCTTCCCTGCTCCGCCTTCCTTATTATTGGGACGAAGCCGGATACTACATTCCCGCCGCCCGCGATCTGTTCGCCGGATCGCTGATTCCACATTCCACCCCCTCGAACGCCCATCCTCCGCTGGTGATGGCTTGGATTGCGCTGTGGTGGAAAGTGTTCGGCCAAGCTGTCGTTGTCACCCGTTGCGCGATGTTGCTGCTAGCCGCGTTCTCCTTGCTTGGATTTTTTCGGCTGGCGCGAACTGTGGCGAACACGGCCGTTGCGGCTGGCAGCACTTTGCTGGTCGCAATCTATCCAGTGTTCTTTGCGCAAAGTTCGCTGGCACAGATTGACCTTCCGTCGGCGGGCCTGATCTTTTGGGGTTTGGAACCATATTTTAAAAATCAAAAAAGTGGACGGGCTGTGGAATCGGAGACACGGCAGTTCTCGCTCGTGCATAGATGGCCTGCGTTGTGTTGGTTTTCTCTTGCGGTATTAACGAAAGAGACTGCCATCCTGGTTCCTCTGGCGCTGTTCGTATGGGAGTTCGTGAGCCGCTTCATCTCGAAAAAGTCACCATCGCTCGCTGGAGGCGCCGAGGAAGGCGCAAGTGGCGGCAAGAATCTGGCTCGTGCCCTGCGCATTGGCGGCACAAACGTGGCGAATTCGGTGCTTCTCCTAATTCCTGTCATTCCCCTCGCGGCCTGGTACGCATACCACTACGCTCGCACCGGTCGTGTTTTCGGCAATCCGGAGTTTTTTCGTTACAACGTGCAGGGGACTCTGCACCCGCTGAGAATTTTTCTTGCGCTACTCCTGCGAACCTGGCAGGCGGTGGGATATCTCGATCTCTATGTACTGACGATTGCGTGTCTGGTGGCGATGACATTTCGTCCAATCAAGACAGCACAAGGCGAACGTCCACGAATCAGCGTGCCGATCCAGATGGCGCTGCTAGCGATAGTTCTCGCTTATCTGCTGGTTCTTTCTGTCGTGGGCGGCGCAGTGCTCGCCCGCTACATGCTTCCTGTGGTCCCGCTTGTCATCCTGATCTCCGTCTCAACTATTTGGCGGCGGCTGCCAGCGTGGAAAGCGGTAGTCGCTGTAGTCGGACTTGCATTCATTTCGGGGCTGTTCATCAATCCGCCGTATGGGTTCGCACCCGAAGACAATCTTGCTTATCGCGATTACATTCGACTGCATCAACGAGCCGAGGCATTCTTGCTTCATAGGTATCCGAACGGACGAGTACTCACCGCATGGCCTGCAAGTGACGAGCTCACGCGGCCGTATCTGGGCTACGTTCAAAAGCCTCTGCAAGTAGTCCGGATTGAGGATTTTTCAGCAGAGCAGCTATTGTCAGCGGCCGATCAGCGCGTTCCGTTTGATGTAGCGCTCGTGTTCTCAACCAAGTATCAGCCGCACACTTTGCTGGATGGCTGGCAGCGCTGGCGGAGGTGGAAGTCGCGCTACTTCGATTTCCATGTCGACCTCCCGCCCGAAGCAGCAGTGTCCGTGCTGGGCGGAGAACTTATTTATACCGAGCGGCGCCGTGGGCAATGGGTTGGAATCATTGCGATAGAGAAGATTGAAGAAGCAGACGTTCGCTAAAGATGGGCGCGTCAAGCCGGATGAGTTCGTGCGAGAGGTCTACGCTTCACTTTCGAAATAGCCAGGAGGACTCCGCGATTCGCTATACTAATTGTGTATGCCGATCCTGGAAAATATCGCTGCCATAGCCAAGGGCATGAGCATCACGTTCAAAGAGATGTTTAAGCCGACAGTTGTGGAGAACTACCCTGACGGTCCAGGTCCGTTGCGCGGCGCCCGTTTCCAGGAGCGGTACCGCGGTGTACATGTCCTGCAGCGCGACGAAAATGGGCTGGAGAAGTGCGTTGCCTGCTTTCTTTGTGCGGCGAACTGTCCGGCCAATTGCATCTATATTGAAGCGGCGGAGAACACGGCCGAGAACCGCATCAGCGGGGCCGAGCGTTACGCGAAGGTTTACAACATCGACTATAACCGGTGCATTTTTTGCGGATATTGCGTTGAGGCATGTCCCACGGACGCGATCACTCATGGACACGGCTTCGAACTTGCAACATTTAATGCCACGAATCTGATCTATCGCAAAGAGCAGTTGCTGGCGCCGAGGCCAGCGCATCTAGGAGCGAATCCAGTGTTCAATGCTGCCGAAGTGATCGGCGGCGCGCCGGCGGAAGTTGCTCCAGGAGAATAAGAGTTCAACCAGTTCTGTCGAAATTCTTGCGCCGGTCCAGAAAAGGGGCCGGCGTTTGTGTCTAAAGAGATAAGGATATGAAAAGGACCCAACGCCATCCCCTCGAAGAGATCCTCGAGCACCGTATCGCCATCATCGATGGAGCGATGGGAACGACGATCCGCAACTATGGGATGACTGAGGTCGACATTCGCGGCGAGCGATTTAAAGATGCGAAGAAGAGTCTTTTAAACAATGGTGACCTATTCTCGCTGAGCAAGCCAGAAATGATCGGCGACATCCATCGCCGGTTCCTCGAGGCGGGGGCGGATATTATCGAGACCAACACCTTCGGCGCGACGAGCATCGCCCAGAGCGAATTTTTTGTCGAAGATCCACGCGAGCACGGCGGACGCAAGGACCCCGAATTTTACTCGAAGGTCATCGGCGATCCATTTCTCGAAGGGCTGGCCTGGGACATCAATGAACAATCGGCGAAGCAGTGCCGTGAATGGGCTGACCGCGTTGGAACAAAGACTTCGCGACAGCGGTTTGTAGCGGGAGCAATTGGGCCGCTCACGGTTTCTCTCTCGAATTCACCTGATGCAGACGACCCGGGATTTCGTGTGGTCACCTTCGATCAGGTGAAGGCCGCTTACGCGCAGCAGGTACGTGCTCTGATTGCCGGCGGCGTAGATCTGCTGCTGGTCGAAACGATTTTCGATTCGCTTAACGCCAAAGCGGCGCTCGTCGCGATTCAAGAAGTTTTTGCTGAACAAGGCAAAGAACTTCCCGTCATGATCTCCGCAGCCGTCGGGCGAGGAGGCGAAACGATGATCTCGGCGCAAACCCCTGAGGCTTTCTGGAACGCGGTGCGGCATGTAAAGCCGTTGTCGGTGGGCCTCAACTGCTCGCTCGGTCCCGATCTCATGTATCCATTTCTTGAGGAACTCTCGGGGAAGGCCAACGTCGCGGTCTCGGCTTATCCCAATGCCGGTTTGCCGAACCCTCTGTCGGAAACAGGCTTCGATCTGGGGCCGCAAGACATGGCGCGTTATCTCTCTGAGTTTGCAGAAGGCGGGTTGATCAACATTGCCGGTGGCTGTTGCGGGAATACTCCTGAGCACATCGCGGCAATCGCGAAAGCGCTCGAGGGTAAAACTCCGCGAAAGTTTGGAGCACATCACATCGAACCACCGTTCGCTCACCCGAACGAGATTGAGAGTCGAACGTGAGCGCATCGGAAAGCGCCATCACGGATCCACCGAAGTGGAGACCGCTTCGTCTCTCAGGATCTCAGCCTTTCACCCAACAACAAGGTGTGTACATCATGATCGGCGAGCGTACCAATGTGGCTGGTTCGCCAAAGTTCGCCAAGCTGATCAAGGATGGCAAGTACGAAGAGGCTGTAAGCATCGCCAGACAACAGGTTGAGAACGGCGCGAACGTGCTGGATGTCTGCATGGATGAGGGCATGATCGATGGCGTCACGGCCATGACGCGGTTCTTGCAGGTGCTGGCAAGCGAACCGGAAGTCGCGAAGGTGCCAATCATGGTGGACTCCTCGAAATGGGAGGTCATCGAGGCAGGCCTGAAATGCCTGCAGGGCAAGGGCATCGTCAATTCAATTTCGCTAAAAGAAGGCGAAAGCAAATTTCGCGAGCATGCCGCGACCATTCTGAAATATGGGGCTGCTGCGGTGGTAATGGCGTTCGACGAACAAGGGCAAGCGGCAACGTACGAAGATAAGATCCGGATTTGCGAACGTGCTTACAAGATCCTGGTGAATGAGATCGGATTCCCACCCGAAGACATCATCTTCGATCCCAACATTCTCACGGTTGCCACTGGCATGGAGGAGCACAACAACTACGCGGTTGATTACATCAATGCGACCCGCTGGATCAAAGCCAATCTGCCGTACGCGAAAGTAAGCGGCGGTGTTTCTAACATCTCTTTCAGTTTTCGGGGCAACAATGTGGTTCGCGAGGCCATTCATTCCGCGTTTCTTTATCACGCTATTGCGGCCGGCATGGACATGGGCATTGTGAATGCCGGCATGCTCGAAGTCTATGAAGAAATCCAACCCGAACTGAAGGTGATGGTCGAAGATGTGCTGCTGAACCGCCGCCCCGATGCTACCGAACGCTTGGTGGAGTATGGCGAAAGCCTGAAGAGCGCAGACAGAGCTATCACGGGAAAAAAGGCAGAAGAGTGGCGTAACGGCACCGTCGAAGAACGCCTGGCGCACGCGCTGGTCAAGGGCATCGACACTTACGTCGAAGCCGATGCCGAGGAAGCCCGCGTCACGCTGGGCCGTCCATTGGCAGTGATTGAAGGACCATTGATGGCCGGAATGGGTATTGTGGGTGATCTTTTTGGCGCAGGCAAGATGTTTCTGCCCCAGGTAGTCAAGTCAGCGCGCGTGATGAAGAAAGCTGTGGCGCACCTCACTCCGTACATGGAGGCCGAGAAGGAGGCCCGGGCTGCGGCTGGCGAGGTCGTGAAGTCGCAGGGAAAAATCATACTCGCAACGGTGAAAGGTGACGTTCACGATATTGGCAAGAATATTGTCGGAGTCGTCCTTGCGTGCAATAACTATGAAGTGATCGATCTGGGCGTAATGGTTCCCGCCGAAAAGATTCTTGAACGCGCCAAAGCAGTCAACGCGGACTTGATCGGACTCAGCGGACTGATCACTCCATCTCTCGATGAGATGGTGCATGTCGCCCGCGAGATGGAACGCCAGGGATTCAAGTTGCCGTTGCTGATCGGCGGAGCAACAACGAGTCGCCGACATACTGCTGTAAAAATCGCGCCGAATTACAGCGAACCCGTCGTTCACATTGTGGACGCCAGCCGCGCCGTCCCCGTTACGACCAGCCTTCTGAGCGATGAAAACAAACCAGCGTTTGTCGCGCAGTATCGCACTGAGTACGACGCGGTCCGCAAAGCTCACGCCGCGCCGAAGCAACCCACGGTCTCGATTGAAGAAGCCCGCTCGCGGCGCACTCCGATTGCGTGGCGCGGGGAGGACATACCTTCGCCGAGTTTCACCGGCGTGCGCGTGCTGGACAATTTTCCGTTGGCCTCCTTACGTGAGTTCATCGACTGGTCGCCGTTTTTCCACGCATGGGGGATGAAAGGGGTCTATCCCCGAATTCTCGAGCACGAGGAACAAGGCGCGCAGGCACGCCAGTTATTCAAAGAGGGCAATACGCTGCTCGATCTCATCATTGAAAAGAAGCTCATCACCGCGAGAGGCGTATACGGCCTATTCCCTGCCAATGCTGTGGAAGACGACATCGAGTTGTATGCGGCGGAAAACAGCGAACAAGTGCGCGAACGATTTCATTTTCTTCGCCAGCAGGCAAACAAAGAAGGAAATGAGCCATGCCGGTCTCTAGCCGATTTTATCGCTCCAAGGGAGACAGGTCTGCGTGACCACGTAGGCGCGTTTGCGGTAACTAGCGGCATCGGACTGAAAGAACTTTGCGACTGCTATCGCGCCAAGCATGACGACTACAACGCGATCATGGCTGAGGCCCTTGCGGATCGCTTAGCTGAAGCCTTCGCCGAATGCCTGCACAAGCGCGTCCGCGACGAATGGGGCTATGGATGTTCTGAACACTTAAGCAACGAAGACCTCATTCACGAAAAATATCGCGGCATTCGTCCGGCTGCGGGATATCCGGCATGCCCGGACCACACCGAAAAGGGGACACTCTGGCGTTTGCTCGATGTGGAGACGAATACCGGAATTCAGCTCACGGAGTCATTCGCGATGTGGCCGGGGTCGAGCGTAAGCGGACTATACTTCGCGCATCCCGAATCGCGTTATTTTGGTCTCGGCAAGATTGAACGCGATCAGGTTGCTGACTACAGTGAACGCAAGGGTATGGACGTACACGAAGTCGAGCGATGGCTGGGACAGAATTTGAATTACGATCCGGCGGAGTAGTGTTCGGATTTTCGTCGCTTGATCGCGGCAACCTGTCTTAGCCGCACCAGCATCTTTCGGTCGTGATTCGCAAACTGAAATCGGGCGACTACCGTTTATATTCGCGGAAGAAAAATCCGAAGACGGGAAAACGCAGGAATCTGGGAACATTCTCAACGCGCGCGGCCGCAATCAAACACGAACGCGCCGTGCAGTTTTTTAAGAGGCAGTGAATCTTTGTTCCGCCGCGAAACAGCGGGTTCCTCGACTCTGCCAGGTCATTCGGTTGAATGGTCTGGCTTCGCTCGGAATGACAGTGTGGTGTTGCGATGAAGAAGCCGACAACGAACGATGTAGGACGAACCACCGTCTCTACCCCGCCGCTAGTTCCTTGGCTCTTTGCGCCGCCTTCACCACCGCTTTGATCAGTGTTACGCGCAGCTTGCCTTCTTCAAGCTCCATGATTCCGTCGATAGTGCAGCCCGCAGGTGTAGTCACCGCATCCTTGAGCAGTGCTGGATGGTCACCGGTTTCGAGCACAACGGTGGCGGCTCCGAGCGCAGTCTGTGCTGCTAGAAGCGTCGCGATATCACGAGGCAAACCAACCTTCACTCCTGCCTCGGCAAGTGATTCCAGAATGATGTAAATGTAGGCTGGGCCGCTCGCGGAAAGCCCGGTGACGGCGTCCATGTGTTTTTCGTCAACGACAACGGTGCGTCCGACGACATTGAATAAGGCTGCCGCAGCCTCGATATGCTCGGGCTTTGCATATTGCCCTTTGCACAACGCGGTCATGCCTTGTCCGAGAACGCATGGCGTATTTGGCATAGCGCGAACCACGGGTACTCCCGCGCCGAGCGCATTTTCGATCTGCGACGTGTGCACGGAGGCGGCAACCGAAATGACGAGTTGGTCGGCGGAAACTTTGTCGCTGATTTGCTCCATCGCTTCCTGTACGACCTGTGGCTTCACGCAAACGAGAATCACGTCCGCATTTTCGACAGCAGCATTGTTTTCAGTCGTGACCTGAACTCCCAGTTTGTGGGAGAGTTCGCGAGCACGCGCTTCATGTGCGACGGTCGCGCGAATTCGTTCGGGCGCAATCTGATGCTTCTCTGTGAGAGCTTTGATAAGTATGCCTCCCATTTTTCCGGCGCCCAATACCGCGATCCGACTCTGCGAAAAATCTCTCAGCATTCCGGTCCTCCCTATCAGCCGCCCGGAGCAACACTTCATTCCGAGACATCCGCTGTTTACGCTGATTTTGATTGAAGCTCGAAGATAACACACAGTTCACGGCGTAATAGTAAGCGTGACTGGGGCGGTATGCGTGATTGATCCGCACGTCGCAGTGACGTTGATCGTGTAAGTGCCGGGTGGAGTTCCAGGGCTGCCGCTCCCGCCGCCTCCGCTGTTTCCTTGCAGTCCGCCGCCACAAGAGAGTGATCCCAAAATGAACACCGTCAACATGACCGTGAAAGCGCTTTGTACCAAACGAACTCTCAATTTTCTGCTGAACCAAAGCAAGCTGAGAATTGGGATGGCGGAAAGAAATGGCGTAGCCGCCAGACCGGACGCGGTTACGGGAGCGGTTGTGCTGATCGTAAATGTTACGGGCGAGTCCTGGCTGCCAGCAGAAACTTGAGCGGGATTGAAATTGCACGTCACCAAAGCCGGGAGTTTAGAGCAGGCGAAGGTCACACTATTTGGAAAAGAGCCAATCGTTGGGTTCACATCTAGGTTGAATGTCGTTGTCTGTCCTACGGATGCCGAGGCGCTGTTCGGAGCTATTCCAAAAGTGAAATCGAACGTCTGACTCGGAGTCGCCGTAAAGGTCACCGGCACTGAGTGCGTGACCTGCGACGAGTCGTTCCCGACAGCGTTTATGTTGAAGTTGTAAGTTTGCGAAACATCGCCCCTGACTTGCACCGAAAAGGACGTGCCACCCGTTGAGGGAACAGCGACCGATGGACTCACGCCACATGTCGGCGGCGCACCGGTTCCACATGTCAGTGATACCGAATTGTTGTAGCCGTTCATTGCGGTGAGTGTCCCGTTAAAACTTACGCTTGTATTCACTGGCACAGTCACGGATGGACTGCTGATGCTGATCGTGTAGTCTGGTGTATTGCTGACGATGAATGTCAATGGTTGAGTTTTAGTTGGCCCATCAGGAACACTCGCATTAATCGTGATCGGAAAATCCCCGGCGGGAGTGAACGCTGCCGTCGCGATGTTCAGCGTCATTGAAACCGGGCTTCCGCCCGTCGGGGAAATGGATGATGACGGCTGAAATTGGCACGCCGTGCCAGCAGGCAGATCGGAGCAGGAGAGCGCAACCGTACTCGCGAAACTGCCTGATGCGGTCACTTGGAAGGAAATAGGCTCGCTCGTATTGCCGGGTGCGATATCGACCGCGCTCGGTGACATTGATGTCAACCCGTAATCGACAATGTGCAATGTAAGTGGGAAATCATGCGTTGTAGCAGAGAAATCGGTGCCGGCTGCATGCAGGTTGAATTTGTAGTCTCCCACACTTCCGCTTGCAGTTAGCGAAAAGTTTTCTCCGTTTGCAGTTGGAGCGATCAAATTCGGCGTTGCGGAGCAGTTTGCTGGGGCATCCGAAGCTCCTGCCGTGCAACTCAAGTCCACATTGCTGATGTATCCATTCAGGGCGTAGAGTGCGCCCACGAAGTTGGCACTCTGCGAGGCGAAAATGGTGAGTGGGTTATTACTGACGTTGAGTTGAAAATCCGGCGTGGTGATCAGGTTCCATTCCCAGATTCCCCGACCGTAAGTCGCTGCGCGAAGCCGCTTAAGACCGCCGGAGTTAAATATCTGCAGCGAAGTAACCGCCACATTCGGCAGGAACCCTCCTTGTCCGGAGGCTGGTCCGGCCTCGGCCCAAGTCGGAGAACCCGTGCTGCTCGCAAATACTCCGACATCTGTTCCTACATACACTGTGCCGTTCGAGAGCGATGCGCCCGAATCAATCACGATCGTGTTCACCGGAGCATCGGGCAACGCATTCGGTGGACTGCCGCTGAAATCGGTCCACGTCGCGCCAGCGTTTGTTGTCTTCCATACATGCGCGGTGTGAAATCCCATGATCGCAACGTATGCCGTTTTTCCTAACGGATCAGTGGAATCCATCGCGATGCCTGAGATCGGAAACCCTTGCGGATTGATGCTCTGAGTCACGTCAGTCCAGGTCAGCGGCCCTCCATCCGCATTGGTCGTAACCCAAACATGGCCGCCCGTGGGAGTTGTTGGGATTGAAGGGCCTTCTCCATTAGTTCCGACATAGATGGTTTGTGAGTCTCCATTTGCACCTTTCAGACCGCCGGCTGCGATAGAGCGGATGAGATTGATTTCATTTCCGCTGCAACTGCCCGTGCCTCCCGTTTCGAAGTCGGGGCTCAGCAGAAAAAAGCCTCCGCCAGTTGAAGGGCCGCGCCAGATACGGCAAGTACCTAAAATTAACTCATCCGGTTTTTGCGGATCGAGCAAAAACGGAAGCTCGAAGGGTCCTGTGTCCCCGTCGACCGCGCTACTGTCCACGATTTGATGACTCTGGAAGTCCGAAGAGTGGCAGGTGACGCCGTTTTGACAGCCAAACAGGTTCACTCCGGAATTTGAATCTGGCGGGGTGGCGACGAACCATTCATTATTATCTGTGGGGCTTATCGCAGTGAAACCGTTGTCTCCCGTATCGACATTGACCCACGCTCCGCTGCTTTGAGAAAACGCTGTCGCCGCAGCGCCATTGTCCTGCGTGCCTCCAAAAATTACATTTGCATCATTTGCTGATTCTGAGAGCGATACGAACTGCATCATGGGACCGAGCGTCGCATTCAAATTGTCGAACTGGTTGGTCTCTCCACAAGTGCCGGTAGTCAGTCCGTCGTAGCCGTCCAGGGCGCGATAAATCCCGCCATCGTTTGCAAAGAAGATCAGCGGAACTCCGTTCGCCAAAATGAAGTCCATTCCGTGCTGACCCGAATGGATCTTGGCGATATCACTACAACCAAAGGCATGTGTCAGATTGAGGAATGTATTGGAACCACTCCCGCTGCATGTCGGGGATAGGATCGTAATCGTGCACTTATAGATGTTCACCGCTCCGGCGTACAGGTCGGTTGCAGTGGCGCCGTTTGGCACGGCCGCCAGGGTCAAATTGAAGGCGCCATCTTCGGTGCCGCAGCCGCCGAAAGGATCGCCGCAGTTCGCAATGCCAGAATCATTTATCTGTGTCCAGCTTGCGCCGCCATCTGTGCTGGTCCAGATGCCCTGATCGATGTTGCTTGCGTCGACATACCAAACATATATTTCTCCGAGGTTCGAGGCCCCGGATCGCTCAGGCACGAATGCGATTTCCCCACGATATATAGGGCAGGTGCTGGAATCCAGAGTTTGTGCCGGACAGGCCGCAGTTGCTAGTCCGACTCCCGGCTGAGTCGTGAGGCGCGACCAGTTAATTCCGTCACTAGAAGAATAGAAGCCGTGGTATCGGATCGCTGCATAGAACTTCGGTGCACCCGAATTGTTCGTTGCAGCCGGATTGTAAGCAACTGCCGTGGCAGAATCTGGACTAATGCTCACGCCTGAGTCGAGTACGACTGCCGCCTGCCAGGAGAGGCCTGCATCGGTTGAATAATACAAACCGCGGTTTACGCGAGCGGAATTCTCCAGCCCTTCGACGACACCTTGCGACGTGCCGCCTGTTGCAGCAACCACGAGATTCGGGTCCGCCTCGCTGAATGCAATCTGGCTGAACCCAAGTCCTGCAAAAGAGTGCGCTTTCGTCACGTCTTCAGAAATCAGGCTCCAGGTTTGTCCGCCGTCGGCAGATCGCTGGATTCCAAGACCGTAGTACGAGTCTGTGGAGCTATCAGTCTCGCCTGTTCCGGCGAGAATCACGCTGCTGGCGGGATCAGGATTCAATGAACCCTGCGGCTGCACCGCGATCGTGCCAATGGCAAGCGTCGGCTGATCATCCGTCAGCGGCATCCAGATTACGGAGGAGGGATCGACCTCACCTGCATTGCTCGATTTCCAAACGCCGCCATACGCGCCACCCACAAAGACAGTATTCCCGCTTGCATCATTGCGATCGATCGCGACCGCAGTTGCACGTCCCGCTACGAAACCATAGTCCTGCAACCCCATACCGCTGGCGTCGGAAGGAAGAGGCTTTGGGCCAATAGAAACCCATCCAGTTCCTGGTGCGCCTGAGTCAAGACGCCGCGCAGTCCTCATTTGAAGTTTCTGCTGAATCGCGTGGCCACGCAGAATGGCCGAATTCCTGCCGCGCAGCTTGCGCCCGGCGAGACGCCATTTTTCACGAGCTACTACATTCCTATGCTGCTCGACAAGAGTGTGCGTGGAGGCCCAGCCGGTCGGCGCTGATTGTAATTGCGCTTGTTGCGCAGATGAAGTTTCCGGCGCGATCACCAGCGCCGCAACGACGAGCGCATGTCCAACTCGAAATCTCATAAGCCTATGCTGTTTTTGCATGCTGACCGGCAGAAATCTTGCCAAGCCGTACCAGTCGCGCGATGATCGAACCGTTTGTCCGGCTGTGCAGCTGCGCAATTTGCTCAAAGTTCATGCCACGCCGCAGCTCTTCGCAGATTTGCGTGTCTTCCTGGTTCGACCACGGCTTGCCGGCATTTTTCGGAAGAAAGCGCTTTACTCGCTCTCGCTGGTCTTGGAATTCGAGCGCAGCCATCGCCCGGTGCAGGGCCCGGACAGCCTGCGGATGGTGATATAAACAATCGCCCGGCAGGACCGCCCCTGTTTCCGGGTGCACTCCATCGGCGAGTTTCTTGATAACAACCAGGGCCTCCTGAATCTCCATTTGTGCTCCTCGGCTGGGCTTGCGAATAGTAGAACTGTGCGACCGTGTTTTCTGTGACGAATGAACATCCTCTTTGTGACGAATTCCACAATGAAATGAACTGTCCGGGAGCGATTACACTGTTCTGACCTATGGATTGGCAGGCATTTTGGCTGACAATTCGCCTGGCTGCTGTCGTGACAGGGGTTTTGCTATTGCTGGGGCTGCCACTTGCTTACTGGCTCGCATTCTCACGCTGGCGGTGGAAATTTCTGGTCGAAGCCATCGTGGCCTTGCCCATTGTGTTGCCGCCAACTGTCCTTGGCTTTTACGTGCTGATCGTGCTTGGTCAACGCGGCCCTCTCGGCGGTTGGTGGCAAGCAATGACTGGCCATACTCTGGCATTCACCTTTGCAGGGCTGGTAATTGGCTCGGTGCTCTACAGTTTGCCTTTTACCGTACAGCCGATCGCGGCATCATTTTCGTCTGTCGATGATCGCCTATTGAAGGTTTCGGCTGTACTTGGCGCCTCGCAATGGCGCACATTCTGGCGCGTGGTGGTGCCGTTATCATTTTCAGGAGTGGTTACAGGAATTGCATTGACCTTCGCGCACACGATTGGCGAATTCGGAGTGGTGTTAATGGTCGGCGGCAACATCCCGGGTGCCACTCGAACGCTTTCCATACAAATCTATGATCAAGTGCAAGACCTGAACTACGCCGGTGCGAATACGACTTCGCTCGTGCTTCTCCTCATTGCGTTTGCTTTGCTCTCTGTTGTGTATTCAACCAGCAAGACTTCCTGGAAAGTATGGCCACGAGCATAGATCGCGCCCGGATGCGATCCTTTCAGGCGCATTCCGCCAACATGAATCTCGAGGCTCGGGTGCGCCGGCAATTTACGAGCAATCAGGGTATTTTTGAGCTGGATGTCGATTTTGCGCTGGCAAATGGGATCACAATTCTCTTCGGGCCTTCGGGCGCCGGGAAGACAACCCTGCTGGATTGCATCGCCGGGCTCACGACACCAAATGAGGGACGAATTGTAGTTGACGAAAAAGTGCTGTTTGATTCCGCTGCGAGAACGAATGTTCCGGTTAAAGAACGGGAGATCGGCTATGTGTTTCAAGACCTGGCTCTTTTTCCACATCTATCGGTGGAAGACAACATCGCGTATGGGCTGAGAGGAAAGGGCTTTGCCGAGCAAAGGAACCGAGTTGAAGGCCAACTCCAATCCCTTGCGATAACACGCCTGCGAGCACGCCGTCCGGCGGAACTTTCGGGAGGTGAACGCCAGCGTGTCGCTTTGGCGCGCGCGCTGGTGACTCGGCCTTCGATTCTGCTGCTCGACGAACCGTTAGCAGCGCTCGACCTGCCGGTCCGCATGAAGATTGCAGAGGACCTGCGGCGTTCTATTCAGACGCTGCCCATCCCGGTACTCTACGTGACTCACAGCCGCGACGAGGTTTTTATGCTCGGCGAACGAATGCTTGTTTTGGAGCACGGAAAAATTATTGCAGAGGGTACTCCGCATCAAGTCTTGTCTGCGCCGAGAAGCGAAACCGTCGCGCAGCTGGCAGGCTTCGAGAATGTCTTCGATGCGCAAGTAACTTCGATTCACCAAGAGCGTGGCACGATGACTTGCGCGATTGGCATACGCCAAATTGAATTGGAAACGCCTTTGGTGCGGGCAGAAATTGGATCGAAGTTGCGCATCGGAATCAGTGCAGGAGATGTTTTGCTTGCGACCTCTGCTCCAGCCGGACTCAGCGCGCGCAACACTTTGCCGGGACGGCTGCTATCTCTTGAGCAGAGAGATATGATCGTTCTCGCCCGCGTTGACTGTGGAGTTGAAATGGCCGCCCACCTAACACTCGCCGCTCGCGACTCTCTGGAACTTGTGCCCGGACGTCAAGTGTGGCTGATTGTGAAGACGCATTCATGCCATCTGCTGGCGTGAGTGAGCAAGCTGAAGCTGCCAGGGATTTCGAATCACGCCTGCAATTTGCGCAAATACGGAACGCTGGCCCGCATCTTGTCGAGATCCATTTCGACGAAATAGTTTTTTACCCCACCAACTTTAGCTGCGTCAAAAATCTTCTTCCAATTCAGCGTGCCCTGGCCGACAGGCACAATTTTCTTCGTCTTTGCGGACCAGCCCTGAACGTGCATGGAAATGAATCGGCCGGGATATTTCGTGAAGTATTCGGCCGCGTCAAACCCCTGCTCGATGGTAGAGACCTGAAATTGAAATTTCACCAGCTTCGGATCGAGCAACCCGAATAGCACGTCGTAGGTCCTTTTCCCGTCTACGGTCGAGCACTCGAAATCTTCGTTATGCAAGCCCTGCTGAATCCCGGCCTGGGCTGCCTTCTCCCCAAACTTGTTGTATTCGTCAGCGGCGCGCTTTACATCGTCCATGGTCGGGTTCTTAGGGCCGCCAAGACTGGCAACGAGCATTTGTGTCAGGCCAAGGTCTTTCGCCCAGGCAATCCGGTCTTCCTGGTTCTTCCGGAGCTCTTCCATTCCAAAATGCGAACTGATGCAGGCAAGGCCGGCGTCATTGATGATGTTCTTTAGCTCTTTCCCGGAATATTTGGTGAGACCTCCGAAGCCGTTATCGGAGTAGCCAGCCGGGGAGCACATTTCAATGTTCTGAAAACCAGCGGCTTTCAGCTGCTTCAAAGTGCCGGGAAAGTCTTTGGCGATCATTTCGCGCACGGGCCAGGTCTGGCAGCCTATCGGCAGTCCGAGTGGGTTGGCATGAATCTCGGGCACATGCGACATCAGAAAACCTCCGGCAATTGCACCAGCTGCCGTGTTTCTAAAAAATTCTCTTCTTGTTGAAATAGACATCGTCCCTCCTCCATCGATCTGCTCGAAAGTACTTAGAGTTCCCATCCCTTCCTGCGTTCGGGGTTCACATATTTCTGTCCTGCGTCGGAATCCACCTTGAGGTTAGCGCGGTCCCACGCGAGCTTTTGTCCCGTGCAAGCTGCCACGTTTCCAAGCAGTAACGTCTCGGTGACCATTCCCTCAAACTCGAAGTTGCCGCCTGGCTTCGTTTTGTTCCCCTTGCAAGCGTCGAGCCACTCGCGTTCGTTTCCCGGAGAGCGCGGCAGAGTCTTTGGTGGTTGCTGGAAGCTATCCATTTTGGATTGCGGAATCAGTTTCGGATTCGACCCATTGAATCCACAAAGTATTTTCCCTTTGTCGCCGATGAACAGTAGTCCTTCGTCTCCTTCTTCGCCTTCACCTTTAAACGGCCGGTTCGGTTCCAATTCCTCCGGACGCGCCGGCTTCAGACCACCGTCGTACCACGTGAACCTCACCGGAGGCATGTCAGCGCGCGCCGCGAAATCGTAGCGCACAATTGAAGCCAACGGATAAGTCTCAGGATAGCGATCGGTGGAACTGGCCTCGATGCTGACCGGCGCTTCGAGTTTCAACACCCGGAAAATCGTGTCGAAGCTGTAAGAACCCATGTCGCCGAGCGCACCACATCCGAAGTCGGTCCAGCCGCGCCAGACGAACGGCAAATAAACATGGTTGAAAGGACGTTCCGGTGCCGGCCCAAGCCACAGGTCCCAATCCAAACCTTTAGGAACCGGTTCTGTGTCTTTCGGCCGCTCCACAGCTTGCGCCCAGAACGGACGGCTCGACCAATTCTGCACCTCGCGTACCGGACCAATCGCACCCGACCAAATCCACTCGCAAAGCAGACGCGTATCCTCAGATGCCTGATTTGCAACCGCTATCTGCGTCGCAACACGTGTCTCTCGTGCGACCTCAGCCATGCGGCGTGCTTCGTAGATCGTGTGCGTCAGCGGCTTCTGGCAGAAGACATGTTTCCCCTTCTTCATCGCGGCAACGGAGACTGCCGCGTGCAAGTTGTCCGTGGTGCAAACCACGACCGCATCAACATCCTTTCCCTTTTCCAGTAGCTCGCGGAAATCGGCATGCGCGGAACAGCCGCGGTACTGTCCTGATCGCTGTTGGGCGCCATAGTAGGCGTTCACAATTTTTTGCGCTGGCTCGCGTCCTGACACGCCGCTGGTCACTTGAAGCGAATGTGTCAACTGAATAGGGTCGTCCGGGCTCAGCCAATCCCAGCCGCTGCTCACTCCGAGAAGTTCCTGAACAGACTTGCAGAACTCGTGCGTGTCCCATTGCGGGTGGTTGGGACTGCCCTGATCGGGATCGCAGACAGCCACGCCTTGCACATCCGGCTCTTTCAAGAATTTGAGCATGACGCGAAATCCCTGTGAGCCAACACCGATGAATGCGACATTGACCTTGTCGCTAGGTGCAACGTTCCCCACGCCACCGAGGACGTGGCGCGGAACTATTGTGAAGGCCATTGCAGCGGCCGTTGTTTTCCCCAGGAACTTGCGTCGGGATATTTGTCCTTCGATATGTGCCTGGTCGGGAAGTTCAGTTTTCACAGCTGCCCTCTCCTCAAGAAACTTCAAAGCTGAAACCTTTTAATAAACGATTCAGCCTTGTGCAAACCACCTCTAAAGAAGATGTCAATGATGCTTGACATCAATTCTGATGTAAAGTATGCTTTCCATGTCAAGCTACCTTGACATGGAGGAAACCATGTTGTTTTGCGACTCAGTTGATAAAGCCGCGAGCAGGAAATACAGGGTTCGAATGCTCGTGAGCATGGCAATCTATGTTGCGCTAGTTTATGTGAGCGTGCGTTGGCTGGAAAGACAGCCAGCGGCCCCGTGGAAATACCTGATCGCGGTTATGCCGATGTTGCCGGTGCTTTTTGTGCCGGTATTCGTGGTGCAATTCCTTCACAATCTCGACGAACTGCAGCGGAGGATCCAGCTAGAATCGCTCGGTTTCGCGTTCGCTGCGACCGCGTTGTCCTCTCTGACCTACGGTTTCCTTGAGAATGCCGGGTTGCCGCACCTGAATTGGGTCTGGGTCTGGCCGGTCATGGGCATCTTTTGGATTATCGGCATGGCCTCGGCTCGATGGAGGTACCGGTGAAAAACCGACTTCGCGAGCTGCGTGCCGACCGGCAGTGGTCGCAGGCTGAATTGGCGAAGCAGCTCGAAGTGTCGCGGCAAACCATTAACGCAATTGAAACGGAGAAGTACGATCCCAGTTTGCCGCTGGCGTTTCGGGTGGCTCGACTGTTTGCGCTGAAGATTGAGGATGTTTTTGAGGACACAAATGGCGTTGGATCGAAATAATGCGAGGTCATTATTGGGCAGCCTGCCTTCACCGATCGAAGCTAACCTCCCTCTCTAAGCTCACCACGATGTCATCCCAACCTTGCCTACTCAGGGCGAGGGAGAGATCTTACGTCACTCTACACTGCCCCCGCCGTAGTTGGGATGAAACATACGATAAACGCAAACGCCAATATCCCTTCTATGCCGCTGCTGGTTTACAAACTTCGTAAGGTCCCTCTCGTCCGCGCAAGCGCGTGCGTTCGGGATGACATCTGCACTGAATCCAGTAATTGCAATGCAACTTTTTAGGGCACGCGGAAGACGCGTCTCGTGCGTTGCTAATACCGAAGATCCAGCAAGTGTACTGTTGTGCATATTACAATAATTAGCCGTCGCCTTTCTGTTGGCCGGTATATTTCACTGCACTCATCGGAGGATTTATGAAACTTACGCCCGGGAAACTGGCGGGCCTGCAGCGCGTTTCAGACAAGCGCGGAGTGATCGCGGCCGCTGCCATGGACCAACGCGGGTCACTGCAGAAATCGTTGGCAAAAGAGAAAGGTGGCGAAATCACCGACGCGATGATGGAGGAATTCAAGTCGCTGGTCACCGAAGTCCTCACGCCACATGCCAGTGCGATTCTTCTCGATCCTGAGTGGGGACTGCCTGCCTCGAAGCGCCGGGCCAAGAATGCCGGCCTGCTGCTCGCGTATGAGAAAACCGGATACGACAAGACTGGCCCCGGCCGTCTGCCGGATCTCCTCGGCGATTGGTCCGCAAAGCGGATTAAGGAAGCAGGAGCAGATTGCGTAAAGATTTTGCTCTACTACACGCCTTATGATCCCAAAGAGGTCAACAATCAGAAGCACGCATGGGTCGAACGCATTGGCGACGAATGCCGCGCCAACGATATCCCTTTCTTCCTTGAATTTGTTGGATACGAAGAAGGCGCCGACGAAAAAGGCCTGGAGTTTGCGAAAAAGAAGCCGCACATTGTGACTGAATCGATGCGTGAGTTCACCAAGGACCGCTATGGCGTGGATGTGCTCAAAGTCGAAGTGCCGGTCAACATGAAATTTGTTGAGGGAGCAAAATCTTTCGGCGGCCAGAAGGCGTATACGAAAAAAGAGGCGATCGATCTATTCCATAAAGCCGCGAGCGTTGCCACCAAACCGTTCATTTATCTTTCAGCCGGCGTGAGCAATGCGGAATTCAGCGAAACTCTCGAGCTTGCAGGCGAAACCGGCGTCAAGTACAACGGCGTCCTGTGCGGGCGGGCGACCTGGAAGGATGGCATTCCGATCTATGCGAAGCAAGGGGCTGCCGCTTTCCGCCAATGGCTCGAGACAGAGGGCGTGAAGAACATCGAAAACGTAAATCAGAAGCTGAAGACCGCGACTTCCTGGTTTCCTATCTACGACGTGGAACCGGCGATGGCGGGTGCGTAGATCGCGGAGATTGCTTCCTCCATCCAGTTGATTTCACCCACCCTTCGGAACCGCGAAGGGTGGGATAACCCTCCAGCTTGTATCGTCTAATACTTATCAGAAAACCGAATATTTGCTTTGTTCATTGCTACACTCTCCTATCCAGTCGCCGAACTTTTCCTGAAGGTGGCGCGTATTCTTAGTGCGAGGTTTGGGGCTGGTCTCAAAACAGCTGTCAGCCATCAGTCGTCAGCCGTCAGGAAGAACGAATTTGGGCAGAGTTCGAAAATGCCAACTTACGCGTAGTCTTTTTCTGAGGGCTGAATGCTGATGGCTGACGGCTGATTCGTTCCATTCCGCGCTAGCATTTCCGGGGAGTAATTTTGGAAGACGCCCAACTGGCTGCATTGCTGGTCCGTCGCTGCGTTGCCGGCGATGCCGCCGCATGGGAGGAAATCGTTCAGCGTTATAACCGACGAATTTACAACATCTGTTATCGTTTTGCCGGGTCGCCGGATGACGCTCAGGACCTGACCCAAGAGGTATTCATCAGAATGTATCGGACACTTAATTCGTACGATTTCGAACGCGGCGCATTCATGACCTGGGTAACTACCCTCACGCGCAACCTTCTGGTGGATCATTTTCGTAAAACGAAGCAGGACCGGATGACCGACTCGCTGGATGCAAACCCGTCCGATCACGAAGATGCGATGCCGCTCGGCGATCGTATACCCGATCAAGGCCCAGCCCCGGATTCAGGGGTACAAAGCCGTGAGGCCCGCGAAACCGTGCATCTCGCCCTGCAGAAGCTTTCCCCCGAGCTGCGCGAGGCAGTGATTCTGCGGGACTTACAGGACATGGACTACAAGGAAATCGCTACGGTACTAAAGGTTCCGGAAGGCACAGTAAAGTCACGGATTAACCGGGGGCGAGCGGAACTTGCTCGCCTCTTACAACGTACATATAGGCAGGTGATGTGATGCCAGGCAAAGAAGATAAACGGATGAGCTGCTCCGAATTTGACGCGATGCTCAGCCAGGCCATCGATGGGACGCTGGCCGGCGAGAGGCTCGCCCAATTTGAAGCCCATGGGCGTGAGTGCCAGCTCTGCGGGCCGCTGTTGCAGGAAGCAGAAGCGGGACGTTCCTGGTTGAAATCTCTCACCGAGGTGGAACCTCCAGCAGAACTTGTGACCAACATTCTGCTTGGTACCACCGGCGTGCTTCCCTCTCGGGCCGGCGCGGGTGCGAGGACTGAGCCTGCGTCCTGGGGAGAACGCCTGCGGCAGTGGGGAGCACTCGTTGTTTCCCCCATAGTCGCCGTGGCTCGGCAGCCAAGGTTTGCCATGTCTTTCGGAATGGCTTTCTTCACTCTATCTGTCACGCTGAGCCTTGCCGGAGTGAAGATCAGCGATCTGCGCAATTTAGACCTGCGGCCGAGCGCGATTCGCCGGACGTATTACGAAACCACGGGCAAAGTGGTGAAATACTACGAAAATATTCGCTTCGTGTATGAAATCGAATCACGCGTGCGACAGTTCAAGGAGGCAACCGCCCCGCAAGAACAGCCACGCCAGCAACAGAACGAGAACAGAAAGGACAAATCCAAGAACGATTCGAGTGGACAACCCGAACAAAAACAGGAACGCAATTACAGCCGGGAGGGGGGCCAGCCGGTTTTCGCTTCTCTTCATCAAGCTCCAAGGGCAAACGAACTTTCTGCCAGTGAGCCGCCTGGAATTTCGGTGACCACAAATAGGAGGTTCGTATGAACTGCGCCAATCATCCACAAAATCCGGCTGCGGCATACTGCCGCACTTGCGGCAAGCCGCTTTGTACCAGTTGCACTCGTCCCATAAACGGCGTGATCTATTGCGAAACCTGCCTGGGCGAACGCGTTGGGGGAACAGTTCCACCACAGCAGCCTTATCAGCCCGTGACCAACGTGGGCATGAGAGTTCCACCGCCAGGCTCAAGTTCGGGACCAAATCCTACGCTCGCGGGGCTGCTTGGAGCGATTCCGTTCGGCGTGGGCGCCATCTACAACGGGCAATACACGAAGGGCTTGGTGCATCTCGGGATATTTGTCTTTCTGGTTGTGTCCTTAAGCTCGGACTTGCCCGGTTATCTATATCCCGTTCTCGGGATTGCGATGGCGTTCTTTATTGTTTACCAAATCATTGACGCCGTCCGTACTGCCAAAGCGCTGCAGGAACACCAGCCTGCGCCGGATCCGTTTGGGTTCACCACGATGTTCAGTCCGGGAGGACGGGTTGAGGGCAGCGGGACTGTGGGCAACGCGGGCGAGAGTTCAAAAGCTGTACCTACGGGCGCCGTGGTGCTGATCGCACTTGGCGTCTTGTTCCTGTTGCACAACCTGGGACTCTGGTTCCTGCGAGTAGACGTTCTGTGGCCGATTGTTCTGATAGCACTCGGAGTGTGGCTTTACGTGCGGCGGCAAACCTGCATCGCTCAGGGCGATTATCGCCACCGGAGCGTTGCAGGGCCCGCGGTGTTGATCACAATTGGCGGAATTTCTTTGCTCGATAATTTACATGGCCCGGGCTGGGATAGAACATGGCCGATACTTCTGCTGGTTATCGGAGCTGTGAAGTTGCTAGAAAGAAGCGGACACATAGGCGGACCAGCGGGACCGCAGCCGACCGCACCATTTCCGCCGACAGGTGCTCCTCCGGCACCGCCGCCGACAGAGGTCAATAGCGAGGTGAAAAATGGGTAGCGCCACCCAAATACCGCCAGCTCCACCTATGCCTCCTTCACCACCGCTGCCACCAAGGCCACCGCGTTCTTTCGCCGGGCCGATCGTGCTGATCGTGATTGGAATCTTTTTCTTGCTGGGAAACCTTCATGTTCTTTACTGGCACGATCTCGGCCGCTGGTTCGCGCACTACTGGCCGGTTCTGTTGATTCTTTGGGGCGTTATCAAGCTGCTCGAATATCAGCAAGCAAACCGCGCAGGTGTACGTCCGCGCGGAATCGGCGCAGGCGGTGTGCTGCTGATCATATTCCTGGTAGTTGCGGGCCTGATCGCGACGCAAGCCTCGCGTGTGGATTGGCAGGGCATTCACGACCAGATGCACATGGAGAATAATGATTTCCCCTGGTGGGGGCACACGTACGAATTCAGCGCTGATCTGCAGCAGGGATTTCCGGCTGGCGATAGCCTGCGAGTGAACAGTACGCGGGGCGCCGTGAATGTGAGCACATCAAATGACAATCAAGTACATATTACCGCTCATAAGCGCATCAGCGCCGACAGTCAGGACGACGCCAACAACTGGGACAAATCGACGCAGCCGCAGATCAGCACCAATGGACAAGTTCTAACAGTAAATGCGAACACGGAAGGCGCCGGTGATCACTGGGTAAGTACCGATCTGGATATCGCCGTACCCCGGAAGGCCTCTGTTGTCATCTCGACCCGACATGGTGACGTAAGTGTGATGGGCCGTGATGGGAATGCCGATATTACTAGCGATCATGGCGACGTCTCGGTTACCGACCTTAACGGAAGTTTGAAGCTGGATCTGCAACATAGTTCTGCGCGAATTTCGCAGATTTCGTCAGATGTGATGATCCAGGGACGCGCGAATGATGTTTCCGTGGAAGATGTCAAAGGCACGGTGCATCTTGATGGCGACTTCATGGAAAGCGTGAAGCTCGCCCGTGTTGCCAAGCCTGTCAGCTTCAAGTCTAGCCGGACGGATATGGATTTCTCGCAGTTGACCGGATACCTGAATCTCGATTCCGGGGATCTCGAGGGGAACAATGTTGTCGGACCTTTTCACCTCCGCACTCGCTCTAAGGATGTCGTGCTGAATGGAATCTCGAATGAGGTACGGATCGAGAACGAAAACGGCGCGGTCGAAATTCACGTTAACAAGATCGGTGGTATCGACGTTCGAAACCGGAACGCTGACATCCGTGTATTCGTGCCGGATCGAGGAGGATTTCAACTGCAAGCCCAGGCGCGAGATGGGGAAATACAATCCGATTTCAATCAGTTGAAGATTGACAACGGCGACAGCCATTCGACAGCTACAGGCGCTGTGAATGGTGGCGGGCCACGCCTGGTCTTCAGCAACGAGCACGGCTCGATCGAAATCCGGAAAGGGAGCGCGGTTCCTGTTCCACCCACGCCGCCAAAGACGCCAGAGAACGACAACGTGCCTGAGCCCACTGAGAATTAGTCTGATTTTTTTGCTTTCACCTCAATTGAGGCGGAGGCATCGCCGCCTTCCATCGTGTTAAAGTGGCTCCCTTTGGAGGTCGTATGACGCAAAGCCCCGCTCCGGACATCGCCCAAGTTAAAGCCAGAATGAAGTCCGTCTGGATGGCCGGCGATTTTGGCAAGGTCGCCAACTACATTGCCGACAATGCTGGTGAGTTCGTCGCCAGAACTGAAATCAAACCTGGTAGCCGTGTGCTGGATGTTGCCTGTGGCACAGGCAATGCCGCCATTCCTGCGGCCCGTGCCGGCGGCAGGGTCACGGGAGTAGACATCGCGACCAATTCGCTGGAGCAGGCGAGAAAGCGCGCGGCGGAGGAGAATCTCAATATCCAATTCGAGGAAGGCGACGCCGAAGAACTTCCGTACAAAGACGAGGAATTCGATGTGGTGATCTCGATGTTCGGCGCAATGTTTGCCCCTCGTCCTGAACGTGTCGCCGCGGAGTTAGTTCGCGTGTGCAAACCAGGCGGTCTAATTGCAATGGCGAATTGGACACCGACCGGCTTTGTGGGAAAGTCTTTTCAGATTACCTCGCGCATGGTGCCGCCTCCGCCCGGACTTCCCGCACCGGTGCTTTGGGGAGACGAGAATACCGTCCGACAGCGCTTCTCTAGCGGGATCTCAAAACTCACGCTGACCCGGCGCATTGTTGTCTTTAAGTATCCATTCGGCCCGAAGCAAGTGGTCGAATTCTTTCGTGAGAATTTTGGGCCAACGAAAACCTCGTTTGCGCGCCTCGAGAAAGCCGATCAGGATGTGATGGCCGCCAGACTGGAAGAACTCTGGTCTGCGAACAATAAAGCTACAGACGGCACGATTGAAGTCGATGCGGAGTACCTGGACGTGCGCGCAGTCAGGGTATAGAACGAAGCATCTCTTCCCTAAGGACTATGAGCGTCTTCTCTCCAACAGCAGCAGGATTCAAGCTGATCTTCCGGCGGTCGGCAATTCCGCTGGCGGAAATTGCCTGGAGGTGGAGCATTGCTGCGGCCGTATGGCTGCTCTGTGCGGGCCTGTTCGCCGAATATGCGGACACGCTGCCAGTGAATAAAGTTGACCGCCTGCTGCTCGGCTCGCAGCAGCCCGCCTTGGTGGTACGTGCGCTTCACAGGATTTTCCATGGAAGCGCCTTGCGCTTCACCGAAAGCGCAATTCTATTGGGGATAGCCCTGACAATCGCTTGGATCGTTGTGGCCGCACTCGGACGGGCGGCAACGTTAAAGGCCATCGCTGAGGAATTCGACCTCGCGGCACCTGGCAGCAGAGTTGCCTCCTTGAGTGGGCTGAATTTCCTGCGCGCAGCAACAACCCTTGCCGCGATCGTTGGCGTGATGGGCGCGGCTTTCATTGCCAGTGGAATTTGGGCATCGACCCACCTAAGCGCTGCTGATGCGGCGCGGCTCTGGGTTGGCCTGCTGTTTCTGGTCTGGCTGGCGTGGTCGGTCCTGAATTGGTTCCTGACATCTTCGGCAATCTTTGTTGTTGCCGATGGCTCCGGCTCATTTCCGGCGCTTGCCTCTGCGGTGGGTTGGTTTCGCGAGAGCTACGGATCGATTATCGCCACGGGGATCTGGTTTGGCCTTGTACATGGCGGCATGTTTACGGTGGCTTATGGCGCCGGATTCAGCGTGCTCAGCATGTCCGACACACTCGGAACAGCGCCGACCATCATCCTGGAGTTCCTGATCATTGCGGGTTACTGTGTAGTGGCCGATTTCCTGTACATCGGCAGGTTGACTGCATACCTCGTAATCGCCCGTGGAGAAGACTTAGTGCTTTCAAATTGGCAGCCGCAGTCGTTTGACGGAAGATCCGGCTCGAGTGCAGTCGACCAAAGCGAATTGATTCTGAGCGATGTTCCTCTACCCGCGATGTAAGCTGCTTTACACTACACTGCCGATCTGAGAGACTCGTTCGTGGAAACCCAATCAATCGTTGTTCTCGATTTTGGCGCGCAGTATTCACAACTGATTGCCCGCCGGGTGCGCGAACAGAACGTCTTTTCGGTTGTCCTTCCTTGTAATTCAAAAATCGAAGAAATCCTTAAGCACTCGCCGGTGGGAATCATTCTGTCGGGCGGGCCATCGTCGGTGTACGACAAAGATGCGCCTTCCGCCGACCCGCGCGTGTTCGACCTGGGATTGCCAATCCTCGGCATCTGCTACGGACTGCAATTCATGGCGCACACGCTCGGCGGAAAAGTTCGCGGCGCCAAACATCGCGAGTATGGACATGCTCAGGTCCAAGTACTAACAGACTCTGAAATCTTCCGCGGCTTGCCTCGCGAACTCGAAGTCTGGATGTCCCACGGCGATGAAGCGCTCGAACTTCCATCTGGATTCGAGTTGATCGCGAAATCGCTGACCGCAGTCGCTGGAATTGAAAATGCTTCGCGGAACTTGTACGCAGTCCAGTTCCATCCTGAAGTCCACCACACGAAACGTGGGACAGAAATTCTGCGCAATTTCGTTCTCGATATCTGCAAAGCACAGCCGACGTGGACTCCGCAGCATTTTGTCGATGCAACCGTTGCTGCGGTTCGCAAGCAGGTTGGGTCGGGGCGGGCCCTCTGCGCATTGTCGGGGGGCGTCGATTCAGCAGTCGCCGCGACGCTGGTCGATCGCGCGCTGCGAGAGGGCCAACAGTCCCGGCTGACTTCGGTTTTCGTGAACAACGGTGTTCTTCGTAAGAACGAGTTTGAAAAAGTGCAGCAGAACCTGCGGGACAAGCTAGGACTGCACGTGGTGGCAGTTGATGCCACGGAGCGCTTCTTGTCGAAGCTGGCCGGTGTAACTGATCCTGAGAAGAAAAGAAAAATCATTGGCAATGAATTTATCGCGGTGTTCGACGAAGAAGCACACCGGATCGAAAAAGAAGAGGGCAAAGTCGAGTGGCTAGTCCAGGGCACGCTCTATCCGGATGTGATCGAGTCCGTTTCCGTGCGCGGGCCGTCGCAGGTGATCAAGTCGCACCACAACGTCGGCGGATTGCCAGAGAAGATGAAACTCAAGCTGATCGAGCCGCTCAAAGAATTGTTCAAAGACGAAGTCCGAAAGATCGGCCGTGATCTTGGCATGCCGGAAGACATTCTGCAGCGGCAGCCATTTCCCGGGCCCGGCCTTGCGGTGCGGGTTTTGGGCGAAGTCACGCCTGAACGACTTGCAATCCTTCGTGAGTGCGATGACATTGTCGTGAATGAAATCAAGCGTGCCGGGCTCTACACGAAGATCTGGCAATCATTCGCGATCCTACTTCCAGTCATGTCGGTCGGGGTCATGGGCGACCAGCGGACCTATGCGTATACCTGTGCTGTGCGCGCTGTCCATTCTGAGGATGGAATGACGGCAGACTGGGTACCGCTGCCTCATGAGGTGTTAAAAACAATTTCCAACCGAATCGTGAATGAGGTCCCGGGCGTCAACCGAGTCGTGTATGACGTAACGTCGAAACCACCGGGGACGATCGAGTGGGAGTGAAGGTTTCGTATTTTGCTCGGCGCAAATGAATCATCCGTGATTCCGCGCACGCCGCTGCTCATCCAGTCGTATCGTACGATCCCTCTCTCGTCCACCTGCGGTGAACGAGCACGGGATGACACTACAAAGTCTAGTGTTCCGTAGAGGATTATTCGCTGGTGAAGTAATCGACGGTTACCGGATTTTCGAACAGCGAGTAGTCGCGGGTCACCACCGTGATTCCGCTTTCCGTGACGAAATATTTCTGGCGGTCAGCATCGGGATCGAAACCAATCGTCGTTCCTTCCGGTATATGCACATCACGGTCGATAATCGCGCGGCGGATGCGGCAGTGGCGGCCGACATTCACATGCGAGAACAGAATGCTGGAATCGACGTCTGTATAGGAGTTGACACGCACGTCGGGAGAAAGGACGCTGTACCGCACGGTTCCGCCCGAAACGATGCAACCCGCGGAAACCAGCGAATCCAATGCCTGCCCGGTCCTGCCCGGCTCCTCAAATACAAACTTTGCGGGCGGATACTGGCGTTGATGAGTACGAATCGGCCAAGCTTCGTCGTACAAGTTGAAGACCGGCGACACTGAAACAACGTCCATGTTCGCTTCGTAGTAGGCTTCGAGCGTTCCTACATCTCGCCAGTACAGCGCTTCTTTCTTGTTCTCGTCGACAAAATCGAATCCGTAAACGCGATAGTCGTCGATCATCTTGGGCAAGATGTCTTTGCCAAAATCGTGGCTCGACTGCTCGTCTTCGGCGTCTTTCAACAAAACGGGAATCAGAACATCGGTATTGAATAGATAGACTCCCATCGAACCAGGTACTTTGTTCGGATTTCCAGGAGCTCGAATCGCCGTATTCGCGGGCTTTTCTTCAAAGCCGGTGATGCGATTGTCAGGATCGATCGAGACCACGCCGAAGCGGTAGGTTTCCTCGGGATCGATTTGAATTGTTGCCAGAGTCACGTCCGCACCGTACTCGATGTGCTGGCGCAACATGAGGTCGTAATTCATCTTGTAAATGTGATCTCCGGAAAGGATCAAGACATGGCGCGGCTGCTCGGAGCCGATGGAATAAATGTTCTGATAAACCGCGTCCGCCGTGCCCTGATACCACTGATCGCTCACTCTCTTCATGGGCGGGAGCACTTCGATGAACTCTCCCAATTCCCGGGCAACAATGTTCCACCCCTCGCGAATATGACGGTTCAGCGAAAGTGCCTTGTATTGCGTGAGGATGTAGACCCGGCGCAGGTCGGAGTTGATGCAGTTCGAAAGAGTGACATCAATGATGCGATAAATGCCGCCGAAGGTCACGGCGGGTTTGGCGCGGTCTCGCGTAAGAGGATAAAGCCGCTCTCCCGCGCCGCCTGCCAGCAGGACTCCCAGAGTATCTTTCATCTCGCGTGACTATGATGAGCAACCTATGCCAGACAACGAAAATACGCGGCAATACTAGCACAGGGTATTCAGGAAAAACCAAAGCAGCGCGGAACGTCAGCCCGTTGCCTCGCGGGCGGCGCTGTTGTCAGAGGCCGCAGATTTCAACATCGGGAACTTGACCTCGACTAGCGTCCCGGGGTCGGCGCCTCGAATCACAATGGCGCCGCCCAACTGCCTCGCGCGCTCTCTCATTCCGCCAATTCCAACACCAATGTTGGCTCCCCCATCTTCGATGGACCGCAAAATATCAGGCGCAATTCCCCGTCCTTCGTCGCGAATTGTGAGCAATGCGCCGCCGGAATTCGCTCGCAGATCAATAATTGCTGTTCGGCTGCCGGAGTGGCGGTGAATATTAACGAGCGACTCTTGCACAATGCGAAAAATTGCCGTTTCAACGTCTGTAGGAAACCGCGGCAGAGCAGCATCAATATTCACCTTCACAGCAATGTTGCTTCGCTCACTGAAACCACGCACGTACCATTCCACGGCACTGGCCAGCCCGGCCTCGTCGAGCATGGGCGGATGCAGAAGGTATGAAAGGGTCCGGATTTCAGAAATGACCTGGTCAGCCAGTGTGGCGCTGTCGGCGACCTTGGCGGAGAGAACCGGATCAGATATCGCCCGCTGCGCAATAACTCCCAGATTAATATGGAGAGCAGCCAGCATTTGACCGGCGCTGTCGTGCAGTTCACGACCGAGTCGCCGGCGCTCTTCGTCTTGCAATGTCAGAATACGTGCTGATAACTTACGCAACATCTCTTCAGTCTGCACCCGACGCCGTATCTCACGTTGCAACTGTTCGTTGGCGCGAGTGAGTTCAAGGGTTCGTTCCTGGATCTTAAGATCTAATTGCTCGTTGGCAGCCCGAAGCTGCTGTTCTACTTTCCTTCGTTCCCGTTCGCTGGCCTCCGCCTTTTCAAATGCCGCTGCAAGTTCATCGTTACGCAGGGCAAACTCTGGCCCTCGTTTATCCGATTTTGGCTCCTTGCGTGAGCGACCAGCATCGAGGGGATCAGTCATTGGGGAGGTATTCAGCCCAGAGTGGCGGGGACCAGGCATTATTCTGACATACTCGTGCAGGCATCAGGTTTTTGCCATACATGTTTATCCTGATTACTATTTGATTAAGATGAGAGACTTTGCAATCGGAAGAGTTCCACATTGGGCTACGCGAGTTCTGCTAGTCGCGCTGCTGGCGTTCGCAGCATGCTCTTACAGTCGTGCTGAAAGTGTAAGTTGGCAGCCGACAAAGCTGACCAGTGGTTCTCCAGTTCTTTTTCGGATTGCCGCGCCAGCAAGTACACGCGAAATCTCCGGCAAGTGGCTGGGGCACGTTTTCTCTTTTTTCCGCGTCGGGAAGACCAGGATATGGTGTGCTCTCGCCGGAGTGCCCCTGCAAACCCCAATCGGTACATACACGCTACAAATTACAGAGACATTGTCGAGTGGCCGAACTCTTGCGCTCAAACGGCAGCTTCGGGTCCTTCGGGCCTCCTACCCGCGGATCACCGTCAAAGTAGCAAAAAAGTTCACGGAGCCGAACCATTCTCAACTGACGGCGATTGCAGCCGACAAAAGCCAAAAGGAAAAAACCTTTACTGAAGTCAGCCCGGATCGGCTCTGGTCTGGTCCGTTCGCGACGCCGGTTTCCGCCCCTGTGTCGGATTTATTCGGCACCGAGCGGGTCTTTAACAAGGAAGTCCAGAGTCGCCATCAGGGCCTGGATTTCGCCGTGCCCGCCGGAACACCCGTGCGGGCGGTCAATCGTGGGATTGTAGTTCTCGCCCGGCCCATGTACTTCGAGGGCAATTTCATCGTGATTGACCACGGCCAGGGACTTCTGAGTCTTTACCTGCATCTTTCGGAGTTCAAGGTGAAGGAAGGCGAGCAGGTGCGGTCTGGACAGGTGATTGGCTTGAGTGGCGGGACGGGGAGAGCCACCGGCGCCCATTTGCACCTGGCGATCAGGTGGCAGGGCGTTTACCTGAGTCCGGCTGTTTTGCTAAAGCTCCCTATTCCCGTGGAGTAGATTCCCGGAACAACCCTTGTTCCGAATTCGTAACAAAAATCTTTCTCTGTCCGGAAATTTTGCGAACTGTGAGAAGCTGGCTTGCGCTAATCGTCGGGTAAGGCGTGGGGAAGCGCTCGAATTTGTGCCGGACGGGAAGCTATCGGGAACTTGCGGGCCCCCCTCGACAGGTTCCCGATACTCGTTACCGAAGCCGTCCAGGGTACAAAGGTACTTTCAGGGAACTCCGCGCAGGAAGGGATGCCGCACAGCAGGTTCTGCCATTGCACCCTCTTTCCTGAAACTTTAAAGCACTGCTGCTTTCGATTGAGGTTCGGCCTCGCCTTCGATCGCTACACCATCGCGATACGATACTGTTCGCCCCGAGATCGCCGGTACGCGGTCGCCGGGCACAATCACGCCGACCAGGTTCAAGGGATCAGCGGCGGAGATCGTGACTATCTCGCCTGAGGGTGGAATCTTTCGCGTGGCCCGCAACGATTCGACAGCAACCGGCAGCGCAAACTGCTCGCCCAGAAATCCGTCTACAAAGCGGCCGCCGCGAATCTCGCCGCGCGCTTCGAGACGCCGGAATGCGAGTTGTAGTTCGCGCCATTTTGGCAGATTGGTTTCCCGCGCGAGTAGGTCTCGGAAGACTACGCCGTAGCGCTTGAGTAACATCCAGCAGACTGCTTCCGTCCTGCGCTCAAGCTCTACTGCGGAGTCGGCGTGGAGGATTGCCCAACGGCCGGCGCTGTGCCTAGGACGAGCTGTGCGTCCATGCCCCTGACCCGCCCGTCGCTTTGGATCGATCAACGAGCGAAGGTTATCGAAGCCATCGGCAGTTACAAGCCCGGCGGCCACAAGCTCCCACAGCCCAGTCTCGATCTCCGCTTTCAGCTTGCCGGTTGCGCGTACGATGTCGGCAAAGAATGATGCGCCGCGTTGTCGCAGATATTCAAGCACTTGTACCGCGACTGGACTCAGCCCGTGAGCCTCAGCCAACGACGAGTGAGGAGTCATCCAGACAGATTCTTCCCGAACAAAGAACGTGATAGGGGCAACGCTCGTGGGTATGACCCGGCGTTTGACGGTTGAAGACCCATTCGTGCTTTCAAGAGTTGCAGGATGCGGCGACAACCGTCCCCAACCCACGGCTCCCGTAAGGCAAAGCTGGTCGAGCCATGCGGGATCGTAGTCGTTGATCCGTCGCGCGAGCACCTGGCGCTCCCACGCATTTGCAGGAATTTCAAAGCCCTGCAGCTGGCGAACGACTTCAAGCGTCGCCCGCTCGCCTTGAACTTGCGCATCTGGCGCAACATGCTGCCAACGCAAGAGCCAGCGCATGAACTGGGCGGGAGTAACCGGCTCAACCTGCTTACGGAGAGTAGCGACAGTCAACCGGTGAATTCGAGCGAGCAGCCGCCGGTCGCACCACTCAGTCTCGTGTGACGCGGACTCGTGTGGCGCGGGCGCCTCCGCCCGCGAACCGCTTCCGGTGAAGTTTCCCCGCAGTATCGCCCCGCTCGCCTCCATTCTGAGAAGAGCCTTGTCAATTTCCGCTGCAGGAAGACCAAACAGCTCGCCCAGCGCCGATGCGGTTGTCGGCCCAATGTGCGCCATCCAGCCGGTCACCAGAACGAGAAGAGCATCATCTCTGGTGAGACCGGGTTGCGGCAGCTCCGGTGGATTCGGCTCAAAGGTTGAATCTGGAAAAATATTCTCAAAAGTTTTCGCTCGCTCACTTGCGATCCAGAATTCTTTGCCACCCGCCTGCGCATGAACCGCTCGTCCTGACCGCATGAGAGTTTCAAAGAAGAACTGCCACTCGGCATTGGAAGTGCTCGTCGGTAGTGCAATGAGCGTATGCAGCACATCGTGCAATTCATCCGGGTCGCGCACATCGGGCCAGGCTTCCTGACGCACTTGCTCGATGGCTGCGGGATCGAGCTTCCCAACTTCTTCGAGCACTGATTCCGGAAGAATGCGCCTCATCTCGACGGCGCGAGCACGACGTTCTTCGAGAGGAGCGTCATCGAGATAGGCGTAAGGATTGGCGTTTAGAATTTCATGCGAAAACTGCGACGGTACCGGCGTATCTACAGCAACACAACGAATACGGCCCTCCTCCATCCTGCGCAGAATGTCCTTCACACCCTCGATGTCCATCGCTTCCGTGAGGACGTCTTTCATGACTTCTTTCACCAACGGATGGTCGGGAATCTGAATGTCGCCTTCGATGTTCTCCTGACAGGCGGCTACATCAGGAAAAACCGAGGCCAGTAAATCGTCAGAACGGATTCGCTGAATCTGCGGCGGGACTTTCTT